>JAHITG010000537.1 GCA_018817865.1 Spirochaetota bacterium | reverse complement strand
TATTTTTCTATTTAAAATATTATCATCTCGGGTATTATATACAAGGTAACTAAAGAATGAGCAATATTACTACATTGGGATTGGTTGAATTGAACAGTATTGCGAAAGGGATCTTTGCCTGTGATGCCATGGTCAAGATATCTGATGTAGAGATAATTGAATCATATCCTGTCTGTCCGGGAAAATATGTGATCATGATAAGCGGTGATGTGGCTGCCGTGGAAGCATCCGTAAAAACAGGGATGCTCACGGCAAAAGATAATTTCGTGGATAAACTCGTTATTCCTCATGTTCATTCAGAGATCATTCCCGGAATTTTAGGTACTTTGGAGATGCATGATATCCAGGCTGTGGGAATTCTTGAGACTTTTTCCGTAGCCTCAGCCATAGTGGCAGCGGATACTTCTTTAAAGGCATCAAAAGTAAACCTGATAGAGATACGGCTGGCAAAGGGATTAGGCGGTAAATCATTCTATACATTGACAGGATCCGTGGCTGCGGTCACCTCCGCCATAGAAGCCGGAGCCCTGATCCTTGAAAAAGAAGGTGTCCTGGTGGATAAACAGATCATCCCCCAGCCCCACGAATCATTAAAACAGCAGTTAACAGAATGGTAGATTTCGAAGAATTAGTCAAACAGATCACTGAGCGGGTCATCCGTGAACTTGTAATGGAAAAGAAAAAAAAGAATGAAGGGATCCCCTCCAATATCGATAAACGGAATTATTCTCCACCTGAAGGTCGCAAAAGAGGCCTTATAACGGGAGAGGAGATCCTGAAAGCACATAAAGCCGAAAGGAGTATCGAAGTTTCATCCGAAGCGATCATCACTCCTCATGCATACGATCTTGCCAAGGAAAAGAATGTCAAAATAATTATTAATAAACAGACCGCCCTAAAAAGCAACAAAAGACAGGTGGGTATAATAAAAAAGATCGCTATCAGTTCGGACCACGGCGGATATGACCTTAAAGAGAAACTGAAAGATCACATCTTTAATATGGGATTCATGTATAAAGATTACGGGACACATTCAAAAGAATCCGTGGATTATCCTGACTTTGCCGAGCTCACAGGAAGGGCTGTGGCCTCAGGTGAATGTGATATGGGCATCGTGATCGACGGAGCCGGTATCGGGTCTGCCATCACAGCCAATAAGATCAAAGGTATTCTGGCAGCTGTCTGTCATGACAGGTTCACCGCAAAAATAGCCCGGGAGCATGATAATGCAAATATCCTCGCACTGGGAGCAAAAACAGTCTCTTCGATCATGGCTAAAGAGATCACACGCCTCTTTTTAACAACAGCTTTTGCCGGCGGAAGACATGAAAAAAGAGTAGAGAAGATCCGCAAACTGGAAGCGAAGGAATGTGGAGGCGAAAAATGATCAATGAAGATGAGCTGAAATCCATTACACAACAGATCATTAAAAGACTTGTTAGCGAAGGTCAAACCGGTGATCTTTCAGATGAGAACAAAACCTGTACGATCACAGGGGGTATCTGCATGAACTGCGGGAACTGGCAGTGTATCATTCAAAACAGGTCCGCAGTTGACAATGTGATCAATGCAGGAGCGGACCGGATCAGCACTAATCCCGGTATCTCATCTGATGCGCAAAAATTGGCCTCCATGATCGACCACACTTTATTAAAACCGGAAGCTACAATAAATCAGATAAAGACCCTCTGCACTGAAGCCAGGCGGTACAAGTTTGCTTCTGTCTGCATCAATCCCGCTTTTGTCTCCATATGCCGTGATGAATTAACAGGATCAGATGTGAAGGTATGTACGGTGATAGGTTTCCCCTTAGGATCGGTCACAACCCTTGCAAAAGCATTTGAGACCAGGGATGCCATTGCAAATGGAGCCGGGGAGATAGATATGGTTATCAATATCGGACTGCTTAAATCCAAACATGACAAGAACGTTGAAGACGATATTCGAGCTGTTGTTGAAGCAGCCATGGGATCAACCGTAAAGGTAATATTGGAAACTGCCCTTTTAACCGATGATGAAATAATAAGAGCCTGTAAATTATCAAAACAGGCCGGAGCACACTTTGTAAAGACATCAACCGGCTTTGCCAAATCCGGAGCCAGTGTGCACGCCGTTGAACTGATGAGGCAGACCGTAGGGCCTCATATGGGTGTCAAAGCCTCCGGCGGTATAAGAAATTTCAATGATGCTGATAAAATGATCAAGGCCGGAGCCAGCAGGATCGGTGCCAGCGCTTCTGTCGCGATAATAAAAAAAGAAGGATCAACATCAGATTATTAAAATGAATAAAAGGATCGTAAATCAGTTTTTAATCATACTCTGCCTTATTATCTTGTTTATCTCATGCGGAACCGAAAAATTCGTGGAACCGGAATACTTGAATTCCCCGGCCGATTTAACGGCCTATCCGAAAAATGGACAGATAAAGATAATATTTTACAGTAATAACAAGGAAGACATGTTCGATGGATTTAATATTTATGTCAGTGAAAGCTCCTCTTTAAAGACCCAGACAGATATTCTTCCCGTTAAGAACCCGGCCACGGGAAGTATCCCGACCATTAATAATACCAGTAAACAGATCAGCCCCACGGTGCCGATCGAGGTCACTATCACGCGTGATGCAGATGATAATCCCATTGAAAACAGCGTACGGTACTACATTATAGTGAAAGCTCATTCCATTCGAAATTTCAAAAGTGAACCGAGTAACGAAACTTCCACAACTCCGCGCATCGAAAATACCGGAGGAACAACGATAGCCGAAAATGAGGGATTCAATTTTAATGCACTGACCAAATCGATCCCCTATGATCTTATCTTTAAAATTATCAACAACCAGCCCTACCTTCAGGCCGGTAACAACGCGGTCATTCAGTCAAAAGGATATTCCGGGAACTGGGAGCTGATCAATACAGCCGATACTGAAGGGTATGTCGGAAGCGAAACACCTCTGATCGCACAAACCGGATATGTTTACCTGATAAGAACCTCCGATAACCGGTATGGCAAGATCCAGGTCACGGCCGTTCAAACATCACCGACAGCCTCCATTACTATCATCTGGGCATTTCAGCAAATTATCAATAACAAGGATATTTAATATGAGAATAACGATCATTAAAACAATTTTTATCATGCTGGTCACATCAGCTTGTGTTACTTTTTTCTATTACTATTTAAAAAAATTCAAGTTCATCGGAAATATCTTCGGTGGAATAATCGTAGCCCTGATAGGAGCCATTATCTTTAATTTTATACTGGAGCCCGTATTCATCTTTTTTAAAGATAATTTCAATGTTAATATTCTATCCGTATTGATAGGTTCAGTGCTTTTTATCAAACTGTTGAACAAGGCCACTCCCAAATAGCAAGTTCACCGCAGTAAAGAAAAAAATCTTGACTTATATTAAATATATGATACAATATTATTCGCATGATTTATTATTTAGGAAATAGGAAACCGGAGATTGAATTATGAAATTGAATACGATCGAAGAAGCGATCAAAGACATTAAAGCCGGAAAACTGATCATAATTGTTGACAGCCCTGACAGGGAGAACGAAGGAGACCTGATCATGGCTGCAGAGAAAGCAACCCCGGAAACCGTAAATTTCATGGCAAAACACGCCCGGGGTCTTATCTGTGTTCCCATGGAAGATGACCAGTTACAGCGGTTGAATATTGCTTCCATGGTCACCGTGAATAATGATCACTATAATACTGATTTTACCATATCGGTGGATGCAAAAAACGGGATTACCACGGGTATTTCCGCTTTTGACAGGGCAAAAACCATAAAAACGCTGATCGATAAAAAAACAACACCGAATGACCTGGTCAAACCGGGGCATATCTTCCCTCTGCGCGCAAAAAAGGGCGGGATTCTTGAACGGGCCGGACATACGGAAGCAGCAGTGGATATTGCAAAAGCAGCAGGCCTGAGGCCGGCCGGCGTAATATGTGAAATAATGAATGATGACGGTACCATGGCCCGACTGCCGGAACTGTTTGAATTTGCCAGGGAGTTTAAATTAAAGATCATCTCCATATCGGATTATATACAATATAGAAGAAAAAAAGAGAAACTGGTCATAAGGGATGCCGATGCAGATCTTCCCACCAAATTCGGGACTTTCCGGATCATAGCTTATAAAAACATTGTTGATGATATTATCCATATTGCACTGGTAAAGGGAAAGATCGATAAAAATGAGCCCGTGCTTGTCCGTGTTCACAGTGAATGCCTGACCGGGGACGCTTTCGGCAGTCTCCGCTGTGACTGCAGGGACCAGCTTCAGAAAGCACTCAAGCTGATAGAGGAAAAAGGGAAAGGAGTACTGGTCTACATGCGCCAGGAAGGGCGAGGTATTGGGTTAGAGAATAAGATAAAAGCGTATAAATTCCAGGACCAGGGAATGGACACAGTAGAAGCCAACTGTGCTCTGGGTCTTCCGGCTGATCTCCGAGACTACGGTATCGGGGCACAGATCCTCGTGGACCTGGGCATTAAAAAGATAGAGCTTTTAACAAATAATCCCAAAAAGATCATCGGGATCAAGGGATACGGCCTTGAGATCGTAAAAAGGATCCCTATTGAGATAAAGCCAAATAAGATCAACAAGAAGTATCTGATGGCCAAGAAGAAGAAATTAGGCCACCTTCTTACCAATATACCCAGCTGAAGTGTAAAGAGTATCCTGATATTTACTTTATTTCCAGGATAGAATTTTCTCCGCCAAATCCGTCTTCCTTTGAATCCGGATTCATGGGATCCTTCTTCCAGTCGTTCCCGTCAACTACATATTTATACTGGTAGGTTCCGGGGATCAATTCAAGTTCGACCGTCCAGAACCCGTTATCATCCTTACTCATTTTATTCGCATTTACATTCCAGTCATTAAATGAACCTGCTACGGATGCGGTATTAGCGGCCGGGTCATGATATCTGAAAAGCACTTTATTACCGGAGACGATGGCTCCACCCATGCTGACACCCTGTTTTACTTCCAATACCGATTTAAATCCTCCGCCGTATGAATCTTCGATCTTTTTTTTATTCATGGGATCATGTACCCAGTCCTTACTGTTCAATACATACTTATACTCTATCTTCCCTTTTGGAAGCGGAATAATAGTAAACCACAGCTCCTTCTCATTCTTTTTCATCTGATTTTTATTCATTTCCCATTTATTAAAAGTACCCGATACAGAAACTGATTCTACTTTCTTTTCAGTATATGTAAAGAGTACCCCCGTTTTAGTCTCAACAGGCGCACTAGCTTTTTTTAATTCCTGTATCTTTAATTTCTCCTTTTTTGCTATACTCTCCCCCGGACCCATTAATAATAAACCAAAAAAGATAAATACCAGTGAAATTACTGCTGCTCTTTTCATATTATTATACCTCCGAACTGCATACTTGTTAAAAAATAAATCTTTAATTTCGATTGTCAATAGATTTGTAATCATTAACAGATTATTATTAAAAAAAAAGGAATACCACCCTTGAGATTTCCAACTAAAAATCTCAAGGGCCAAAACCCGGAAATTTCTCAGAGAGAAATTTCACGGGGCAGAGGCTCAGAGTCGCAGAGAAAAATAAAGAGTATTTCTTATATAAATAATTTATTTTAATTAAAATCTAAAAATTTTAATAAATTATAATTAATTTTTTACTTTTTTTCCTCTGTGCCTCCGTGACTCTGTGGTATTAAAAATTGTTTTTCAGAAGTTGACTATTTAATTCACTATTGTATAATAATCCATTATGAAAGATCTTAAAGAAAAATTCAAAGGAACCATCTTCGGCCTGGCCATTGGTGATGCATTGGGAGCACCTTATGAGCAGTTCTCTCTTGAACAGTTTCGAAGCCTTGCCGATGATATACTTGACTCTTACAGCAGTTCCGACCTTTACGGACTTCAGCCCGGAGAATATACGGATGATACCGATATGTCCTTATGCACCATAGAAGCGCTGGTAGAAAACTCATATTTAGATATCGATGCCATATCCGATAAATTCGTATCCTGGTTTCAGACAGATCCGAAAGATATCGGAAGAACAACCTCTGCGGCACTTCATGAGATCTCTAAAGGAACGCCTTCTCATGAAGCCAGCGAAATGGTGGCAGATGAATTTTCAGCCGGTAATGGCGCTGCCATGCGGATAGCACCGATAGCTCTTTTTAATTACAAGAATACTCCCGAAACCCTTTGCCAGAACATAATAGATGTAAGCCTCATTACTCATCATCATAAAGACGCTGTGGGTGGAGCATTAGCTATCGGACTTCTTATTTATTTCAACCTCCATGATCCGGATAAGAGAGAGAACTTTAATAAACTCATTTCCAGCAGTGCCCTGATCAAGGATGAAGATCTGATCAGAAGGATCAAGGCCGTTCCGGGATTATCCAAAGAGGACCTCATTCCCGACGGGTACATCATAAATACCCTGAATACGGTCCTGTTTCATTTTTTAAAGTATGACAATACTATTGAAGCGATCCAATCCGTGATAAAGCTGGGTGGAGATACTGATACCAATGCTTCCATTATCGGAAGTTTAATGGGCAGTATCTACGGGATGAAAAATATTCCCCCATACTATACGGATAATCTTCAAAATAATGAAAAGATCAGAGTTTTAATTGACAAACTGTATGAAGTAGCTGTTAATGACAAGATATTTTATTGAAGCTGCTATATTTTGGATACTTATCCGTTTAGGATCACTCTTTATTATAACTCTCAAGATAATTCTGAAGAATAATGGCTGCCGCAACCTTATCTACCACCTGTTTTCTCTTTTTCCAGTTCATTTTCATGGAATACAGGTCCGTGTGTGCCTTCTGGGTGGAATACTTTTCATCCTGCATAACTGTTTCCAGTTCTATACTTTTTTTCAAATAATCAATTATCTCAAATGTGTTTTTGGTTAAAGAAGACCGCTCTCCCCTGGTATTAAGAGGATTGCCGATTATAATGCGGATAATATTCTCTTCTGATATTATTTTCTCTATCTCCTGAAGAAGTTCCTCTTTTCCTTTAAAAGGTATGACCTTATGCGGAAAAGCGATTGTTTTAGCGGTATTTGAAATGGAGACGCCTGTTCTTTTTGTTCCTACATCGATCCCGAGGAATTTACCATTCTCATTTTTTGTAATGCCCACAAATCCCTCTTTCAGATTTCTGAATAAAATCAAGCATTTCTTTGATATACTTATGAGAAGAAAGATCAGGCTCGGATCGGATCCTTTTTACGGCTTCTGAGGTATTCAAATCACTGTGATATAATAATTTATATGCTTTTTTGATCACTTCTCTGTCATCCTGTGATATTTCTGCTCTTCGCAAAGCAACAACATTAAGCCCTCTTACAACAGCGGTATCCGCACCTGTTAAAAGCATAAAAGGAGGAACATCTTTACTTACCTTGGTCAGGGGGGCTACCATGACATAACGGCCGATCTTACAGAACTGGTGTATCTGTGCACAGGCGGAAATAAATGTGTTACTGTCTACTTCCACATATCCGCCGAGAGAAGAGGAATTGACCATGATAACGCTGTCTTTAACGATGGAATTGTGTCCGACATGCGAATAAACCATAAACATGTTGTTATTGCCGACAATGGTCCTGCTATCCGGTTTCGTACCCCTGTGAAATGTGGCAAATTCCCGTATAATATTGTTATCACCTATTGTAAGGAAGCTCTTCTCTTTTTTAAAGCTCAGGTCCTGGGGATAATCACCGATAGCAGCGCCGTGATGGATCTCATTATTCTTCCCGATATCCGTCCAGCCGGAAATATGTGCATTTGGACCTATCAGGGTATTATCACCTATCTTCACATTCTCATCTATCACAGAAAATGGCCCTATCTCTACATTTTTCCCGATCACTGCATTTTTATGAACTTCTGCTTTTGTACTTATTTTAGACATATTCTTTCCTGTACCTTTACTTTGGTTTATCAGCAAGCATAGCAGTTAAAAGGCCTTCAGCTACAAGTTTATCATCAACATATGCCTTGC
>JAHITG010000536.1 GCA_018817865.1 Spirochaetota bacterium | reverse complement strand
TCAGGTCGGAGCGGATGATTACATGGTAAAGCCTTTTGAGATCGGTGAATTGATGCTCCGTATCCGTAAGATGATCGATAACCGGCTGGAGATCGGCAAGGGATTCCTTTCAACAGATGATAAAGAATACAGCACAGTCCAGGATAACAGGTTTAAGAGGATCCACAAGGGCCGTGATGAGATCATACTGGCAATTGATGATAATCCGATTAATTTAGAAGTTGTTAAAACAAGGCTGGAGATGAATAACTGGAAGGTTGAGGTGGCTGAAGGAGGAAAAGACGGCCTTTTAAAATACAAATCCCTCCGTCCAAACCTTATCCTTCTCGATATCATGATGCCGGAGGTGGACGGCTATGAAGTATGCAGAATGATCAGGGAAGAGTATAAAGATAAAATGATCCCTATTATTTTTTTAACCGCAAAGAAAGAGCAGGAAGACAAGATATACGGGATCAATGTAGGCGGAGATGATTATGTTACCAAACCGTTCGATAAGGATGACCTGGTGATCAGGGTCTCCCAGCATTTAAAGAACAGGGAGATGATGCAGGAAGTAAAAGAGAAGAAGCTGCTCGAATATGACATGGAACTGGCAGGCGAGATACAGAAGAAACTGATACCGAAAGTTTTTCCCAAGGATAAAGCAATAGATTTTTTTGGAGGTTCACAGGCTGCAAAAGGTGTGGGAGGGGACTATTTTGACATTATAGATATCGGAAATGGTAAGTATCTATGTGTTGTCGTGGATGTAATGGGAAAAGGGATGAGTGCCGCCCTGGTCATGGTAAAGATCGAGACACTTCTGAAATCATTCAGCCACAAGTCGGAAATAGATCTTAAGGAGATCATTCGGAAGATAAATCAGAATATATATAAGGACCTGGAAGGGGACAGGTATGCTTCGATGTTTCTTATGGTGTATGACAGCATCAGCCATAAGATAGAATATATCAATGCCGGCCATGAGCCTCTTCTGATCTATGATCATAAAACCGGAAAGATCAAAGAGCTGATGTCCAAGCTGTATGCTCTGGGCATTAATGAAGCCTACGATGAAATTGACGTGAGTACAGCGGTTCTCAATCCAAAGGATGTTTTTATCATGTATACGGACGGGATCAATGAAGCCATGAATAAAGACCGGAAGCAGTTTGGCAAGGAGAGGGTCCGTAAGATGCTTTCAAAATACAATGATATGAATATAATGACTATTTATAAGTCTTTTATGGATGAAGTCGCCGAGTATACAAAAGGTGTTGCTCAGCATGATGATATTACTCTTGTGATCGGGAAAGTGAAATAAAATACTTTTTAATATAAAAAACTTTCAATATTTTTTTCAGACTTTTTTGCTGACTTTTTTTCTATTGCCTCCCAAACTACCATCAACAGGCCGATGAAGATCCCGCCCAGTATGCATAGTAAAACACATAAAATAAATGTCATGATCTGAACCTCCTTATTATATATGAACCTGTAATCTGTGAATCCGGCAAATTTTTAACACGGAGAACACAAAGACGAAAAAGCAAGGACGCAGTGAAGAAAAATGATTATTATTTTTTCTCTGGCCCGAGGAATTTCTCTGAAGAGAAATTACCGGCTTTTGGCCTTTGAAATTTTTCATCGAAAATTTCAAGAGTGGTTATTTTTTTATAATAAATTAGCCACGGAATTACACAGAAGGACACAGAATGAAATGAATAACTAGTTATAAGAACTTTTTAAATCTTAAAAAGAAAATTAATAAATATTTATTTTTTCCGTATATTTTTGCCCTGAGAAATTTTTCTTTGAAAAATTTCCAGGACCAAAGCCCTTGGAATCGTTAACACGATTCCTAAGGGTGAATTTCTGTCCCCTACGGCCCTTAGAAATTGTCCTTTGGACAATTTCAAGGACTAAAGTCCCGGAAATTCTTTCAGAATTTCTCGGGGGGAGGCTTCGCACTGGCTTCTTCGTTTTTTTAGTGATCACTATTTTTTCCTCTGTGTTCTCCGCGGTACTTTTTTTTCCTTGATTTTATATAACTGTATGTTATATTTTTTTTAACACATGCAAATTTTGTATTAATAATAAAGGATATAATAATGCTGATGTCTAATTTTTTTGTTCCTACATTAAAGGAAGTGCCTGCTGATGCTGTCGTGGATAATCATAAGCTGATGATCCGTTCCGGTATGATACGAAAGCTTTCCTCGGGTCTATATTCTTATCTCCCGATCGGCCTTCGCATATTTAAAAAAGTGGAAGAGATCATACGGTCTGAAATGAACAAAGCAGGGGCGCAGGAGTTTTCCCTGCCCATCCTGACCCCGGCTGAGCTGTGGCAGAAGACCCTGCGCTGGGATGCTTTTGGTGCGGAGCTGATCCGTATTCGGGACAGGAATGACCACTGGAACGCGTTAGGCCCTACGCACGAGGAGGTCTTTACCGAGATCGTTCGAACGGAGATCAGTTCCTATAAACAGCTGCCTGTCAATTTTTATCAGATCAAATCAAAATTCCGGGATGAGATCAGGCCCAGGTTCGGCGTAATGAGATGTCGTGAATTTACCATGAAAGATGCGTACAGTTTTGATATCGATGAGAAAGGATTGGATGTCTCCTATGAAAAGATGCGTCTTGCCTACAGCAATATCTTTAAACGGTGCGGGCTTGATACTGCTATTGTTGAAGCGGATACGGGAGCAATGGGCGGTACCCGGTCTGAGGAATTCATGGTGGTCTCTGATATCGGTGAGGAGATATTGGTCATATGTGAGAAATGCGGTTACAGCGCCAATCTGGAAAAGGCTGTCAGTAAAGATGATGAAGAAGTTTCGAAAGAGAGTAAAAAGAAAGTAGAGGAAGTGGATACACCGGGTGCGAAGACTATTGAAGAGCTGATGGCGTTCTTCAAGAGTTCTCCGAGGAAATTCATTAAGACCATTATATATGTTGCTGATGAAAAACCTGTTGTGGCTTTAATAAGGGGTGATCTTGAAATAAATGAGACCAAATTAAAGAATGCGATAAAAGCACAGGAGATGGAACTGGCAGGTGAAGCATTGATCAAAAAGGTAACGAAAGCCGAGGTTGGGTTTGCCGGGCCAATGGGCCTGAATAAGATCTTGATCTATGCGG
>JAHITG010000535.1 GCA_018817865.1 Spirochaetota bacterium | reverse complement strand
ACTAAATTAAATGAGAAGGTTTACAGTATTTTTAATAAGTGCACTTTTCAACTTTAAATAAGTAAAAACAGGTCTTAAAAGAGTGCACTTTTAAGCTTTAAATCTTTAAAAAAGAGTGCACTTTTCAATTTTATCTGACATTTCCTAAAAAACAGCTTGACATTCACAGGTAAACAATTATATTGTTTGCGATTTTAAATAATTCCGGAGGAAAACATGGGTAACATCAATTTGATCTTTTATCTGGCTCCTGTAGGCTCTGTTATTGCTCTTTTATTTGCTTTAGGGTTCTATCTGAAGATGAAGAAAGAATCTGAAGGTGACAGTAAAATGAAGGCGATCGCACAGTATGTACGGGAAGGAGCTGTCGCATATTTAAAACAGCAATATAAGGTTGTCGGCCTGGTCTTTCTTGTTGCAGCCGGGCTTTTCGCATTCATGGCATATGTTCTGAAGGTACAGAATATGTTCGTACCGTTTGCATTCTTGACCGGAGGGTTTTTTTCCGCATTAGCCGGGTTTCTGGGTATGCGGACAGCTACGGATGCTTCAGCCAGGACCACCAATGCCGCAAAGAAATCCCTGAATGGCGCTCTGCAGATAGCATTTCGTGCCGGTGCTGTCATGGGATTGACCGTAGTGGGACTGGGACTATTGGATATCTCTTTATGGTACATGCTCCTGAACTATTTTATCGACCATAAGACATTCGGCCTTATTATAGAAGAATCACAGAGACTCCATTTTATCACTACCACCATGCTCAGTTTTGGTGTGGGTGCTTCCCTGCAGGCGCTCTTTGCCAGGGTAGGGGGCGGGATCTTTACTAAAGGTGCTGATGTCGGAGCTGACCTTGTAGGTAAAGTGGAAGCAGGAATTCCCGAGGATGATCCTCGAAATCCCGCTACGATCGCTGATAATGTAGGAGATAATGTAGGTGATGTTGCCGGTATGGGAGCTGATCTGTATGAATCATACTGCGGTTCTATCCTGGCTACAGCTGCTTTGGGAGTTTCAGCCGGGTTCGGGCTTAAAGGTGTTCTTTTGCCGATGATCATTGCTGCCGTGGGTATTCTTGCATCTATTGCAGGGATCTTTATGGTAAGATCAGAGGAGAAGGCCACACAGAAAGAGCTTCTGAAGGCACTCGGAAGAGGAATTAATTTTGCTGCAGTGCTGATCCTGGTAGCTGCCAGTGCGCTTACATGGGTTTTCCTTCCTGAGAATAAAGGTATCATTTTCTCTATTCTTTCCGGATTGTTCGCCGGGATCATTATCGGCAAGGCCACTGAATATTATACATCCCAGGAGTATCCTCCTACAAAGGCCATTGCCGAATCCTCAAAGACAGGCCCTGCAACAGTCATTATCCAGGGACTGGCAGTTGGTATGAAATCTACCGTCATTCCCGTTATAACGATCTGTGCCGGTATCCTGGCCAGCTTTGCATTTGCCGGCGGGTTTACCAATATTTCTTTTGGTCTATACGGTGTAGGTATTGCTGCTGTCGGGATGCTCAGTACTCTTGGAATTACGCTTTCTACGGATGCATACGGCCCTATAGCGGATAATGCCGGCGGTAATGCTGAAATGACCAAGCAGAATCCAAAGGTGCGTGAAAGAACGGATGCGCTGGATTCACTGGGAAATACAACAGCTGCGACCGGAAAAGGTTTTGCGATCGGAAGTGCTGCTTTAACAGCCATGGCATTGATCGCAGCATATATAGAAGAAGTTAAAGCCGGGATCGGAATGATGATCACCAATACCGGGATCGATAAGATCGCGATCGGTGCGGTAGAGTATACAGCCAAATCATCAAAACTCCTGGTAGCTAAGATCTCCCATATGAATATTCTTGATTTTGTGAATTCGTATGATCTGCATATAATGAATCCCAAGGTGCTTGTCGGTATATTTCTGGGAGCTATGATGGCGTTTGCATTCAGTGCTTTTTCCATGGAAGCCGTAGGACGGGCTGCTCAGAGTGTTGTACTTGAAGTCCGGAGACAGTTTCGGGAGATCAAAGGTTTGTTAAAGGGAAAAGCAAAGGCTGATTATGCTGCCTGCGTTATGATCGTTACGAAATCAGCTCAGTCTCAGATGGTGCTTCCTTCCCTTCTGGCAGTGATCGTTCCTGCTGTGGTCGGGATCATCTTTGGTATTGCCGGTGTTATCGGCCTTCTGGTCGGCGCATTGACTTCAGGATTTATCCTGGCTATCATGATGGCAAACAGCGGCGGAGCATGGGATAATGCAAAGAAGTATATTGAAGCCGGAGCTCTCGGAGGAAAAGGAAAAGATCCGCATAAAGCAGCTGTTGTCGGTGATACGGTCGGTGATCCTTTTAAGGATACTGCCGGTCCGTCCCTCAATATTTTGATCAAGCTGATGAGTATGGTCAGTGTTATCTTTGCCGGGTTGATCGTTCGTTACGGTGACCTGGTTCAGAGAATTGCTGATCAATTTAAATAGAAATCTAGTATATCGTGGCAGGCCTTTTTAGGACTGCCCCATATTTTTTATCATGAAAAAGGATATAAAAAAGATCGTTTTAGCTTACAGTGGTGGACTGGACACTTCCATTATTTTGAAATGGCTCAAGCAGAAATATAATGCCGAAATCATTGCTTATGTTGCGGATGTGGGACAGGATGATGATTTTACAAAGGTAAAGGAGAAGGCACTTGCCACCGGTGCATCCAAAGTTTATATTGAAGATTTGAAAGATGAATTCGTCCGTGAATATATTTATCCTGTTATAAAGGCTAATGCGCAGTATGAGAGCCGTTATCTGCTGGGAACAGCCATTGCACGGCCGATCATTGCCAAACGCCAGGCGGAGATCGCAAAAAAAGAGAAGGCAGATGCTGTTTCTCACGGTGCCACAGGAAAAGGGAATGACCAGGTCCGTTTTGAACTGACCTTCAAGGCCCTGGCCCCTGAGCTTTTGATCATTGCTCCCTGGCGGGAGTGGGAATTCAAAGGCCGGGAAGACCTTATTAACTTTGCAAAAAAGCATGATATCCCGATCCCGGTCACAAAGGAGAAACCCTACAGTTCTGATATGAACCTCTTTCATATCAGTTTTGAATCGGGGGTGCTGGAAGACCCCTGGAATGAACCAAAGGATGATATGTTCGTCATGACAACTTCTCCGGAGAATGCACCGGATAAGTCTGAATACATTGAGATCGATTTTGAAAAAGGGGAGCCGGTTAAAATAAACGGGAAGAAGATGGCTCCGGTCGAGCTTATGAGTGAGCTGAATAAGATCGGAGGCAAGCATGGTATCGGCCGGGTCGATATGGTGGAGAACCGCCTGGTCGGCATTAAGAACCGGGGAGTTTATGAGACGCCGGGCGGCACTATACTGATGAATGCACATCGTGATCTCGAAGCCTTGACCGTTGACCGTGATACCATGCATTATAAAGATATGATCGCTGTGCGGTATGCCGAGCTGGTTTATTACGGGAAATGGTTCACTCCTTTAAAGGATGCATTTGATGCTTTTATTAAGGAAACCCAGGAGTATGTAACGGGTACGGTTCGGGTAAAGCTATATAAGGGAAATGCAATGCCGGTGGGAAGAAAATCACCTCATTCATTATATGATCCCAAACTGGCTACTTTTGAAGAAGAACATATATACAATCAGAAAGATGCGGAAGGCTTTATCAACCTTTTCGGCCTGCAGATGAAGTACGGCCATAAAAAAAAGAAATAATAAGGTAGTCGCAGGCTTTAGCCTGCGGGAATAGCTATCTTCTTCTTAAGTGTAGGTCCTGTTGGATTTTAAGAAAATCCTGTTAATATTCCCGTAAGCTTCACAAAGAAATTCCAGATAGGCATGAGGATATAATGTATCGTCCGTGTTAAGATCAGTATAAGAAAGCCCAGGACAAAGTAAGTATAATATTTCTGAAAATAAAATTTGTATTTCACGGATAACATTCCCCTTATCACCCATGAGCCGTCCAGGGGGGGGATGGGAAGAAGATTAAAGGTCATAATGATCAGATTGAAGAGAATGAAGAGAAACCCGATCTTCTGTATAAAGAATTTGTAAAAAAAGGTATGATGGATCCCTTCCATTAAACCGAAGACTCGTATCATGGTAACACTTAAGATGACAAGAAGTAAATTGGCACCGGGCCCTGCCAGGGCGACTTTTATGCTGTCTTTTTCAGGATTGTGCAGTTTGGAATGGTCGACAGGTACGGGTTTGAACATGACAAGAGGGAATCCCACTGTATAATAGAGCAGAATGGGGAGAATGATGGTGCCGAACAGATCGATATGTTTTAAAGGATTAATACTGAAGCGCCCGGCCTTTTTAGCTGTATCATCACCGAGCAGATAAGCTGCGTATGCATGACCGATCTCATGGCAGATGACTGCAATAAGAACGGGAGTATAGAAGATAATAAAACCAAGAATCTTACTTAAGATTAAAGGTGATTTTTGTAAAATTTGATCTATCATTTCTGTTATCTGCTCCAGTATTTTAATTTTAATGGTTTAATGGTTGTAAAGTTTTTTATGAAGAATATCATCGGCTATGTGTCAGTTTTTCATCGACTTCCGGATTTTCCTCCAGAAACTTCTCCAGCTCCCTGTAATGCATCTGTCCGAACTGCTGGTATTCTTTTTCTGTAATACTGTATTTTTCATATATGTTTTGAATCTCTTTTTCTCTCTTTTCCATGTTTAATTCAATGATCTTTGGATCTTCTGACTGCATCTGCAGGTATTTTGCCGTGATCGTATTGATCTCCAGTGTGATCTGAAAGAAAAGCTTCGGATTGATTTTCGTATCCGAATAGAGTGTCGGATCAGTGAGATTGGTCTGGCCTGATCCTTTTATTGATTCGATTTCGATCTTTTCTTTCTTGCCCTTACAGCCTGAAAATAACAGGAGTGTGATCAAAATTGATATGATTAATTTTGACATTTTAATATGATAATAAAAATAATTATGCTAACTCTTCGATAGCCTGTGCACACTCTTTTTCGGTTGGGGCTACACCATGCCATTTTACAAGATCTTTTTCCATAAAACAGCCTTTTCCTTTGAGTGTATGTGCAATAATGATCGAAGGTTTTCCTTTTGTATCTTGAGCCTTTTTAACGGCTTTTTCAATAGCGTCTATATCATGCCCGTCTATCTCCTGGACATGCCATTTAAATGCTGTCAGCTTGTCTTTTAACGGCTCCAGGTCCATGACATCTTTTACCAGTCCGTCTATCTGAGCTTTATTATAATCCAGAAAAACGATCAGGTTGTCCAGTTTGAATTTGGGAGCGCTCAGGAAAACTTCCCATATCTGTCCTTCTTCCGTCTCACCGTCACCGATCAGACAGTAGGTATAGGAAGGATATTTATTCAGTTTCTGTGCCATTGCCACTCCTTGGGCTGTGGATAATCCCTGCCCCAGAGAGCCGGTGGATGCCTCCACATACGGCATGACAACTCTGTCCGGATGACCCTGGATCCTGCTTCCCAGTTTTCTTAATGTATAGAGTTCATCCTCTTCTATCAATCCGAGGGAGCTTAAGACAGCATAGAGGGTAGGGACTCCATGGCCTTTTGAGAGAATAAAGAAATGCCTGTCCGGTTTGTCAGCATTCTCCTTTGTTCTTTCAATAAATTTATAAAAAAGGGTGAGAATGATCTCAACACCTGATAATGACCCCCCGGGATGGCCTGATTTGGCTCCCATAAGCATTGTTAAGATCTTTTTCCTGAGTTCTTTTGCGATCTCTTTCAGTTTATCGTTTGAAATTTTCATTAATATACCTCAGATATGTCCTGAAATAATAAGCATTTCAATTTCCGTGTCAAGTTTTTTATGGGTTCAAGGCATTAGAACGTATAATGTTTGGGGGCAGCCCTTGAAAGTTAAAAGTTTGGGGCAGCTTCTATTTTATAATTGAATCTATATCATAATCTATAGCTGAATTTTCATCTTCTTCATCAGCCTTTTTCTGCTCTTTTTTTTCTTTTGACGGATCATCTGTCGCTTCAGGCTCTGTCATAGGTGGGTTTTTTTTCGGGCCTTCCTTTTCTGTTTTATCAGGCCCAGCAGGAGATAGAATTATCGAAACCTGTATTTGGTGTACCGTACCCAGGTCCCCATATGACTCAAACCCGTAATCAAACCGCATGATCTTATGTTTTAATCCGCCTCCCAGGTGATATCCGCCCGGGTCCCTTCCTGTCTGGTATCCTCCGCGGATAAAAAGAGATCTGTGAAAGGAGTATTCCATGCCCGTATTTAGATTTATTCCCTCTGTTTTTTCATCTTCAAGGTCCAGCAGAACTGATAAAGTGTGCTCTCCGGCGATCTCATAATTATAGTGGCCCCCTATTCTCAGTATCAGGGGTATGGAATATTCAAGCTGTGCAAATTTTATTTTGGTCCCTATATTGTTTATTGCAATGCCCACGCCCCAGGGACTGGCCCCTTTTTTAAAAATGCAGCCTGCATCGAGAGCTACTCCGTTGCCCCGGACATTGTCTGATCCAAGCGTAATATATTTTAAGTTCATACCGAGATGTAACCCTTCTATGGCCAGTCTTTTACTGTATGTTCCTGACAGGAGCAGGTCACTCGGCTCACTATTTTTGCCGGTGGCAATAATATCTCCGCTACTATTTTCCAGGGTCTCGGGGATCGCTCCGTAATTCAGGTCAGTTATATTTAATCCAATGACTCCTGCATCGCCTAAATTCATCGCTCCTGATAATGATACAAGACTTGTATCTGCCAGATACGGTGAATAGAATATTGAACCTTCAATATATTTCACGGCACAGAGCCCGGAGGGATTATAGGGGATCGAATCAATTCCGCCGGGTACTGAAACAAATGCATTTCCCGTACCTGCTCCCCTTACAGAAGGAGGTATCTTTAGAAATTCAGCTGTGCGAGTTCCCGTATCCTCTGCGCTATAGCCGGATTGTGCAAAGAATAAAAAAATAAAAAAAATAATTAATTTTATTATCATGATAGAAATGCCTTTACCTGATCACTATTAATTTAATCGTTTTATTATGGCCTTTGGTATCTTTAATAGTGCAGATATATATACCGCTTGCACACTCTTTTCCGTTCTCATTTTTTACATCCCAGGTTACTTTAATGGTGTTATCAGATCCTTGTAATATCCTTACTAAATTTCCTCTTGCCGTATAGATATTGATGGTTGCATCCGGGGGTACATTATTAAAAATGATCCCCCGGGATTCATTTCCCCGGCCGATTGATGGATTAAAGGGGTTTGGGCCGGCAATGAGGGAATCCAGTCCGGAAAGGGTTTCAGGGGGTTCAGGCGGTTCCGGGATCTCCTCTGTTACGGTCTGATATACCCTGACCCAGTCTATCATCATGGTCTGGGGAAACAAGGCCGTGATCTGATCTTTTGCCGGTGCAGGAGCACCGAAGAAGAGTCCGCCGATCTTGATGTTGAAATAGAAAAAGAAGGGCATATTACGGAACATGAATTTTAACGGGTGAGAGGTCGTATTGTTCGTATAATAGCTCACATTGTCCAGCTGAAAGACGATCTTTTGGGGATCCCATACGACCCCGAAGACATGGAAATCGTCACTGAAATCATTAGTGCCCGGAAGAGTAATAGAACGGCTTTCATATTGCCAGGTACCCATATCCGTCCCGAAATGAACCGTTCCCATGATGGTCCGGTTGCTGTTTCCATCATCCCCTCCGCGCATCTCCATCACATCTATTTCCCCGCAATCAGGCCAGCCCGTACTGTAAAGGTTCGTGCCGTACATGCAGAATCCCGGCCACATGCCGTACCCATATGGCAGTTTCATGCGGGCTTCGATCCTGCCGTATTTGAAATAGAATTTTTCTCTGGTTGTTACCTGGGCTGAGTTAAAATTGGTTGTACCGTTCGTCTCTTTTACAGCACGGAGTACAAGGCACTGGTTGGATAAAAAGACATTTGCCGGCAGGTTGGTAAAATATTCCAGAGACC
The DNA here is from genome assembly GCA_018817865.1 of Spirochaetota bacterium. Classification (GTDB taxonomy): domain Bacteria; phylum Spirochaetota; class JAHITG01; order JAHITG01; family JAHITG01; genus JAHITG01. The sequence continues at coordinate 748 of JAHITG010000535.1, read as the reverse complement.
AGTTTCCCGTATCATTGAACTGGGACCCCAGGTCAAATGTCCAGTAATTTGAATTTATGCTTGACCCGTTAAATTCATCCGACCAGATCAGGATTTCAGTTGTTACGCTTTCACTCCATAGTCTTGCCGGGAGAAAGGAACCGGACAAAAAAAGAACGAGTATGCATAAAATACGTAATTTGGATGACATTTTTTAATATAATTGAATTTTTATTATATATCAACTCTTTTATTATGACAAAAAAAAATTGACAATTAAAATAAAAGTATTAAATATATATCACTCTTTTTTAAGAGTTTATAGCTAATTCCCCGGTGGCTCAATCGCCTCGCACAGGACGTGCGAGGGGCAGGCCCGGCAGGATGCCGGATAGGCCTGACATCAAACTGTTGAGGATTTACAAATTTCAGTTTGATGGCAGAGATTCGACCAGAGCGAAAGCGGACGGGATGTGAAAAAGAAAAGGTATTGGTAGTTATTATATAGAATATTTTAGATCCCCGGTGGCTCAATCGGCGAGGCGCAGGATGCGCCGGGTGTCGAATCTGCCATGGATGGCAGTGATTCGACCAGAGCGAAAGCGGACGGGATGTAATAGAGAAAGAGTTGTAGAAGGTATTATAAAATATTTAGATCCCCGGTGGCTCAATCGGCGAGGCGCAGGATGCGCCGGGTGTCGAATCTGCCATGGATGGCAGTGATTCGACCAGAGCGAAAGCGGACGGGATGTAATAGAGAAAGAGTTGT
>JAHITG010000534.1 GCA_018817865.1 Spirochaetota bacterium | reverse complement strand
CATCCTTCTGACTCAGGCTGATATTATAAACACCTTTATTGTTAAGAAGATCATTGATATCTTTTCAACCGTGGGGACCCAGCTGACCAATCTGCAGCCGATCCGATTCATCTTCGCTTATGAACCCCTGAAGATCTACTACGATTTTACAGGTAAAAAAGAGATCTTCGACCTGGTCATTCTGATCGCGGTAATTGTATTTATTAATATGACCTTCAAAGGGATCTTTGTCTATATTAAAGAGTATACACTCAACTCAGCGGTCCTGAAATCCCTTCGTGATATCAGGCAGGACCTCTATAAACGGATCATCACCTATCCCATGAAATTCTATGACCAGAACAAGACCGGGGACCTGATGGCCAAGATAACCAATGATGTCAGTATGGTCGAAGGGACATTTAATACCTTTATCGCCATTATCACAGACCTTGTTCAGTCCCTCTTCTTCTTATTCCTCATGTTCTATCTGAACTGGAAGCTCTCTTTACTGGTCATCCTGATGTTCCCGATAACAGGTTATATAATGAAAAAATTTGCCATCCCTATCCGGAAGGCTCAGCATAAGATCGTTGAGAACATTTCCAATATCACCTCATTCCTCCAGGAGACCCTTTCCGGAATAAAAGTGATCAAGATCTTTGTAAAGGAGAAACAGGAAACAGGGAAATTCTGTGCCCTCACCCAGTCCACCTACAGCAGAAACATGAAATCAGTTAAACTGATCGCTTTACAGAAACCGTTAAACGAACTGGCCAGCATCATAGGAGTCCTGGTTGTCATACTCTTTTCAGGCTCCCAGATGCTTAACGGCAGTATCACAATTGGAGATTTTGGAAGGTTCATCCTGGTCGTCACCATGGTCTATAAACCTTTAAAGGGTTTAAGCAACATTAATACGGCAATCCAGAAAGCGATCGCATCAGGCACACGGATATTCGAACTGATGGATAACAGGGATACGGAAACCAGGCTGTCATGCCCTAAAAAAAACAGGGCGATCATCACAAATATAGAAGGAAGAGTCGATTTCAGGAATGTCAGCTTTGAATACAAGCCAAAACAGCCGATACTGCACAGGATCAATTTTACGGCCAATGCCGGAGAGGTGATAGCGATCGTGGGACACAGCGGAAGCGGAAAGACAACCATCGTTAACCTGATCCCAAAATTTTATAATATCCTAAAAGGAAAGATCCTGATCGACAGGATCGATCTGGCTACTATTGATTATACGGCCCTTCGTCAGTTCATTGCCATGGTACCTCAGGACACCTTTCTATTTTCCGGAACAATTCGCGAGAATATTGCTTATGCCAGAGAAGACGCGACCGAAGAGGAGATCCAGCAGGCTGCCGAACATGCCAATGCCCATAAATTCATAAAAAAACTTAAAAAAGAATATAACACGGAAGTGGGTGAAAAAGGCGTTCAGCTCAGCGGCGGGGAAAAACAGAGGATCTCCATTGCCAGGGCGATCCTGAAAGATCCCAGGATACTGATACTCGATGAAGCCACGTCAGCACTTGATACGGAATCTGAAATACTGGTCCAGCAGGCATTGAACTATCTGATGAAGAATCGTACAACCTTTGTCATTGCTCACAGGTTATCGACCATACAGAATGCCAACAGGATCCTTGTCATGGAAGACGGTAATATCATTCAAACCGGAACGCACAGGGAACTGATAAAGGCTAAAAAAGGCCTCTATTATAAACTCTGTAACGCTCAAAAACTCTTCAAATGATCCTCATTAACATGTCAGCATCCTGCTTTTTTCTTTCCTGTTTTAGCTTTTAAATGAACAGAATCTCTATGCTTAGGAAAAAAATCGATCTTATGCACAGGATAAACAATTGAAGAAGCAATATTACACATATGAGCGATGATCCGTTTAAAGAACCGGGCGGTCATAGCCATGACCACGGCTTCATTAGCGGACAGTTTTGACCGCGTAATATCTGCTACAAGCTCATCACATTTTCTTTCCAGTTTATAACCGTCATCTATTATATCCGAAGCTATCTTTCCGTCAAACTTCTTGAATGCTCTGGTGGTCTTCTCATTAAGAGGCAGGATCTTCATCCCTATCTCTTTTAAAGGCTTGTAATATTTATTCTTGGGAGTAAATTTACCTTTTAAAAGATTAAAACACTGGAAAATATTCTTGCAGTAATCCCCTATCCGCTCGGCATCCTTTGTAATACTCATCATGACCAAAGTCATCCCTATGTCCACCTGGTGAGTAATAGCTAAATGCTCCACCAGCCGTTTCCTGATCTTCCGTTCAAACTTATTAACAAAAATATCCTCCTGGTACAACCTCTCTTCCATGTCAGGGGTCTTCTTATTCTTAAAAACATAAAGCATCACCAGGTTAAGCATCTTTTTTGTCTCGCTCATCATTCTATTGAAATCATTCTGTGTGGCAACATTAAATTTATTCCCGCGCCAGGCACTTATGATCTCTTTAAATATATTCATCATAATAATTCTCCTTTAAAAAATTAATATTAAAAGCCAGGGTATAACATAGAATACCAATATAACATACAGGATACTCAATTTTTTATGTGTCGCCATAAAATTGCCCATTACAGTGGCATATTTTATGGGGATCGCTCTCATAAAGGGAATGGGAAAGAAGATCAGGGTCCCCAGCAGGTTAAAGAGCAAATGGACAAACGCAATGGTCAAGCCGAGTTTATTGGCTGCCAGTGCGGCCAGTATAGCCGTAATGGTGGTCCCGATATTCGCTCCCAGGACTATTGGAAATACTGTATATAATGTAATAACACCGGCACCGGCCAGCGGTACCAGAATGGACGTTGTAATGGAGGAACTCTGGACCAGCATAGTAAAGAGGGTTCCCATGATGATGCCGATGATGCCTGCTTTTTTTACGATATTATTAAAAACAACCTCAGTCCGGTTCAAGAGCAGAGATTTCATGATCTTTACCATGAAAGTCAAGGCCATAAAAAGAATGAGGATCGAAAAAATAAAAAGGAGGACCCCTGCCAGCACCTGGTTGGAAGTGATCTGTGTATGAAAAAAATGGATGATCGGGTCCTGGACCGGTTTCAATATTGTCTTTAAAGGCGAATGGTATGTTATGGTCTGAGAGCCCCAGAAGAGATCAGCCATAACAGCCGCCCCTTTATGTAAAAATCCCGTTAACAGTTCCAGAGGCAGAATGATGATCACATTGAATACATTGAACCCGTCATGAATAATAGCAGCGGAAAAAGCCCGCTTGAATTCTTCCGTGTTTGACATTTGTGTAAAGGAGACGATCGTGTTGGTAACCGTGGTCCCGATATTGGACCCTAAAACTATAGGAACGGCATTCTCGATCGGAAGAATTCCTCCGGCAACAAAAGCGACCACAATGGAAGTGGTGACAGAGGAGCTCTGGACGATACTGGTAATAAAGATACCGATAAAGAGGCCCACAAGAGGATGGGATGTTGTAGTGATCAGCTGCCGGGCGAATCCCTTTCCAAAGAACTTGAAGGAAGAGCTCATCAATCCTACGCTCAATAAAAAGACATAGAGGACCACTATGAAGAGGAGCATCTTGATCACTTTATTGAGTCTTTCATTTTTAGGTTCGGCATCGACCATAAACCTTCTCCCGGAATAAAATCTTAAAAAGACAATTATATATAATTAAAAAATATTCTTTGTCAAGGAGAAAATTAATCCTTTTTTAACAGATCAATTACCAGATCAAGAGGCAGGCCTATGATATTATACAGATCCCCCCTGTACCATTCTACCAGATCCCTTCCATGTCCCTGGATACCATACCCTCCTGCCTTGTCCTTCCATTCATCCTCTGCAATGTATTGCCTGATCTCATCCTCAGATAATCTTTTAAATTTCACCGTCGAGGTCCTGTAATAGATCCTTTTCCGCTGTGCGTATTTCAAAAAGATGGATGTTACTACCTTATGCCGTTTATTACTTAATGCACGGATCGTCTTCATGGCCTCTTCCCCGCTTTTTGGCTTGCAGAATATATTCCCGTAACGGTACACGATCGTATCAAAAGCGATCAATGCCTCATTTTTTCCGCAGAGGATCATACCTCCTTTTCGAAAAGCATGATACATACATAACAATACCGGAAGAATAAACCATCTCCTGTTCTTTTCTTTATAAACCGGTGGAGTAAAACGGATATCAGGCTTTATTTTCCGTAGAAGAGAGATCCTTCTGGCAGAAGTGGTAACTGCTGTAATACTCTTACATTTTTTTAATATCATATAATTCCATAATACACTTTCTGGTTAACACCTTATCAGCCCGTCCCTGTCTAAAGAGTGTGCCCTTTTTAAGAAGAACAACATGGTCAGCCAAACCTTCAATGCGGTCTACATTGTGCGTGACTATCACCACTGTTTTTTTCTTTATCCTGTTGATTTTTATCAGCACATTCCGCACTAAAAGCTGATGTTTCAGATCAAGATGAGCAAAAGGTTCATCAAGAAGTAAAACCGGTGTATCCTGGGTCAACAGATGCGCGATCAGCACAAGCTGTAATTCTCCTGAGCTTATTTCCATGATCTTCTTATCCTTAAGATCGTTTATCTCAGCCAGCTCTAATGATTGAAGAGCTATTTCATCATCAAGTGCCGTACACCCCACAAACGGATTAATATAGGGGTAACGGGCCATTTTAATGAATTCCATTACCGAGTAATTATAAATAAAATTGATATCAGAGAACATGATGCCAACCTGTTTAGCAAATTCATTCCTTTTGATCCCGTGCAAAGGTGTATTGAAAAAATCCATTACACCCGAACCTCCGGTAAGAACATGACCCAGCAGTTTCAAAAGGGTTGTTTTTCCAACACCGTTCGGACCTATTATCACAGTAATTTCGCCGGATGAAATATTGAAACTGAGATCTTTCAAAAGCATCTCCCCGCTGTAACCGAAGTTCAGGTTTTTGACCTTAAATGCATTACGGATACTCATCTATTTCATATTCCTCCTTAATAAGTAAAAGAAGACAGGAGCTCCGATAAGAGTTGTGATAATCCCCAATGGTATTTTAACCGGATAGAAGAGAAGATTATTAAATGTGTCGGAAGCAATTATGAAGAATGGCCCTAAAAGGAAAGAATATAGAAATATTTTTTTAAAATCAAAACCCACTATCAAACGGATAATATGAGGAACGATCAGCCCGATAAACCCTAAAATCCCGCAGACCGATGTGACACCGGCTACCATAACGGTAGAGACAAGTATCAGTATCGATGTCTGCCTTTTCAGGTCAAATCCTTTACTGATCATGAATTCCTTTGAGACACTGAGAAGGTTCACACTGCGGTAATTATAAAGAATTACAGAGTATCCTGCTAAAACAAAAAAGCCGATAATACCTAAAAACTTATAATCCACCACTGGTAATCCTCCCCACAACCATAAGAGCACATTCTGGAGCCGGCCGTAGGAGAAGACAATGATCAGAAATTCCAGAGAAAATAAAAAAGTGTTGATAATAACCCCTGTCAATAAGAGATACATTAAATTCAGATTTCTTTTATAATTGCTTATGAAAAGGATCAGAAGGACGGTCAGAATACCGGATACAAATGAATTGGTTATAAGGATCCAGTGTCCTATGACGGGTAATTTATCCCATCCGAAATAGAATGTCAAAACCGCACCGAAGGCACTTCCGGAAGAGATCCCTAAAAGGTACGGTTCTGCAAGGGGATTCCTGAAAAGCCCCTGGTAGAGACCACCCACAGTACTTAAGGCTAATCCGGCAAGTATTCCTATCAGTAGTTTAGGCAGACGGAGATTGCTGATCAGAAATGGATCCCACTTCAGGGTCCTGTTCTCAAAATCCAATGAGAGATACAGATAACAGATCAATATAAAACTCAAAGACAACAGAATAAGAATGATCTTTTTATTAAAAAAATTATTGGATTTTTTTTCCAAAATATGCTTTTAATACCTCTATACTTTTCAATTGATAATATTGAACTGAATTCGATTTTCAATACTTTTTTATAGATAGCTTGGATATGATTCTTTAATTTTATTATTTACTACTCCGAGTATTTTTTTTCGTCCGGCCCTTGGATGTGGGTGGATTTAATTTTCGGATTGCCAGAGGGAGTATTTACGTTCTGCTAAGACACTTCGCAGCCATGGATGGCTGCGAAACATGCCCCTCTGGCCCTCGGAGCCTCCAAGGAAGGGAGGCGAGAATGAGAAAATTAAGTCCACCTACATCCTTTTTATATTTCTCTTGACAACAAGTTCCAAAACCATATTTTTTTTATATCTTAAAGAAGCGAGGGCATATGAAAAAGTTCGTTACACTTATTTTTCTATTTTTTCCGGTCATTCTATTGGGGGCAGAAAGGTCATCAACCTCTTTATGGGACCTTTTTAAAATGGGCGGGATATGGATGTGGTTCCTTCTGGCCCTCTCCGTATTATCCCTCTGGCTTATTTTAGAGAAGCTGTATATCTTTCACAGAAAGAAACTCAACACAAGATTTTTTTTCCCGCAATTTGAAACCCTGCTAAAAAAAAATAATTTTGATAAAATAGAAGATTTTTTCTTCCGTTCAGATCATCTTGTCTGTAAAGTGCTGAATAAAGGATTCCGTAAAAAGATCAGTATGGCGGAATTCGAAGGAAGGGTAGAGAGGGCCGTCACCATAGAAGTGAATGAACTGGGAAACGGGCTGAACATCCTTGCCACGATAGGTTCCGTTGCTCCTTTGATAGGATTTTTAGGGACTGTAGCCGGTATGATCAGGGCTTTCGGGAACATTGCGGCTGCTGATGAAGTATCTGCCCAGCTTGTAGCAGGCGGAATCTATACAGCTCTGACTACAACCGCATACGGCCTTATTATTGCGATCCCCACCATTGCTTTGTACAATTTCTTCATCCATAAGATCGACTCTTTTGTCTCTGATACGGAAAAAACGGTAAATCTGATCTTAAATAATGACCTGATCAAATGAAGTTTAAAAAGAAATTTAAATTAAATATTGAGCTCCCTGCATCGTCCCAGTCTGATATTGCTTTCCTGTTGATCATCTTCTTTATTGTAACAGCTATCTTTTTTGAAAGAACCGGTATCATCTTCAAACTGCCCTCCGGGACCGTTAAAGTCAGTGAACTGGCATCAAATGATTTTATCAGGATCGAAGCTCGTAATGAATACCTGATGGTCAATAGTAAAAGGACCGAATATAATGAACTTTTCAGGGAAATAAGAAAGATAAAAGAGGTATCAGGGATAAATATTGCAATACTCTATTTTTTTAAAGATCTGAAATTCGGAAATTTTATAAAGATATTTCAGGATATTAAAAAAAACGGGAATATCAAAGTTTCAATAAAAATGGCCGGCGAAAAATGAAAAAAAAGAGTAAGTATAAGATCAATGTGATCGTGCCTTTTGTAACTATGGCTGATATTGCTTTTCTTCTGCTTATCTTCCTCATTGTCACAAGTTCAGTACAGAAACGGCCCGATATAAGATTATCTTTACCTGAATCTGCTCAATTCGATAAAATAGAGAAAAAAAAGATCACTGAGATCACAGTAGATAAGAGGAATGTGATCACTTTTGAAAAGAGGGAATACTCATTGCCTGCTCTGAAAAAGGCTTTAATTCCATTAAAAAAATGCATCATCAGCGCGGATAAAGAAGCTGATTTCAGGATCATTTATGAGATCATGGAAGTATTGAAAAAAAAAGGATTTGAGACAGTCTCTTTTGATGTTATAAGAAGAGCAACCATATAAAAAGGTTGCTGTTATCTCTTCTTTTTATTAATGGCACGCTGAAGCCAGGTGTAAATATCATCGGCTACCTTTTCCCATCCCGGTTCATCAATGATCCAGTGAGCATGATCAGGATATTCTTTGTATTCAGCAATGCTTCTGTATTTTTTCGCCACCTTCCTGGCAATAGAAACAGGTATCAGCTTATCCTGCTTTGCTCCTATTACCAGACCAGGACATTTGATCTTTGTTTTATCAACATAGATTGCCTTTTTGGAATCAAACATGTACAAAAATATCTCGAATCCCGCCTTCCCTGAGTCATATAACATTTTATTATAGTACTTTTTTTGCTTTGCGGGTGATAAAAGCTTCGTCATGGAATATACAACATTATTGTACGAATGCTTAAAGGGTCTTCGCCATGACTTCCATTTAAATAGATCTCCAATAAAAATACGGATCGTAGAGGGAGTATACATGTGCATCCCCCAGGGAGGTACCGGTGTTATCAGGACAAATGCTTTGGCTTTTATCCGTGTTAATAGGACCTGTGCTAAAATTGCTCCCATAGAATGACCTATGATAATAGGTGGTTGCTTCAACTTATACGCTTTTAAATCCTTTTCAAGATCATTGATATAATCAAGAATACTAACACACCCCAACTCAGGGATCGGAGGAGCCTTGGGATCCACATCATGATACCGCAGGATCGGAGTTAAACAGCGATAGCCCTTTTTTGTAAAAAATTTTACATAATTATCCCAGGCCCATGAACTGAGCCACATCCCATGGATCATGATAATAGTATCTTTCATATTCAATCACCTATATTTTAAATAAATCAAATATATATTTATTGTCTAAAAGACCTGTTTACAGATAAAGATTAAACATTACAATCAACTAACAGACCTGAAGGTCTGTTGCTACATATATGGTATGATAACACACAATAATGCAGTTTTTAATAATTTGGTCTTCAATTACCAAATACATTATTAAAATTAAATAATATTTTTCAGCCATCGATATATGTCTTCTGCCACCTTCTCCCATCCCGGTTCATCAATGATCCAGTGAGCATGTTCAGGATACTCTTTATAATCAACAACATGCCTGTATTTTTTTGCGATCCTTCTGGATAAGAAGAGAGGCATTAAATTATCTTTTCCCCCTCCGATGACCAGTCCCGGAGCCGTTACTTTCTTCTCATCAACACGAGTGGCCTTGTACGGGTCAAAAAACCAGAATCCGGTTTCACACGCTGCCCTGCCTGCTTCATAACGAAGCTTTTTAAAATATTTTTTCTGCTTTGCCGGAGGAAACAGCTTCATCATAGCATAGACAGCAGTACTAAAGTTAAAACGAAAAGGCTTCCTCCAGAAACCCCATTGCATAAGTACCTTTGCAAAGATACGTATCATTCGGGCCCTCCAGATCCAGATGCCATAAGGAGGAACCGGAGTTAACAGGACAAATGCTTTTATTTTGATCTGGGAAGCAAGTATCTGGGTCAATAATGCGCCGTAAGAATGACCCATGATAATAGGAGGTTCTTTTAACTTTAATTTTGCGATCTCTTTTTTAAGGTCACTTATATAATCATTAGTACCCACATAACCCAGTTCGGGAAGAAGGGGCTCTTTAGGATCCACATCATGATGACGGAGCACCAGGGGAATACACCGGAATCCTTTCCGCGTAAAATATTTTATATAATTTTCCCACCACCATTTTCCCAGCCACATACCATGGATCATGATAATAGTCTTCTTCATATACTGATTCCTTTAAAAATATATTTT
>JAHITG010000050.1 GCA_018817865.1 Spirochaetota bacterium | reverse complement strand
TAGTTTAAACTGTTACTTTAAATGTTCAGTCGCAAATTGAAAGTAATTCATATGAAAAAAAATAGTTTAATAATTTTCAGTTTATTATTTTTTTATACACTAGGTTTTGGCCAAGACCGGAAAATCCAATTAATTAATCGATCCTACCCTGAAGGATCCTCTTATATCAATAGTATAGCCGGGAAAGAAGTTGGCGGAATAAAGGTTGAAGTTTTAAAAAATAATATTCCTCAAAAAAACATACGGATCCTTTTTCGTTCTGTAGTAACCGGTTCAGGCACAGCCATATCATTTAAAAAAAATATTGTTCTATCTGATGACAATGGTATTGCTCAAACAACATTAAATCCTCTGTCAAAAAAAGGAGATTATGTTGTTTCAGCATCCCTCCCTGATGATCCGAATATTGATCCTGTATATATAAATATCAAGGCTTATGCTTCATCCTGGATGATCATGGTCTTTATAGGTTTACTGGGCGGATTAGGAATGTTTTTATTTGGAATGAAGCTTGGAGCAGATAATCTTCAGAATATGGCCGGTAATAAAATGAAAGGTATCCTTTCCAGGTTTACTACTAATCCGGTTTCCGGATTAGTAGTTGGTATTACCGCAACTGCAGCAGTCCAGAGTTCCAGTGCTTCCAGTGCCATGGTTGTCGGATTTGTCAGCGCTACATTGATGACATTAAAACAGGCTTTCAGTGTTCTTTTAGGTGCCCGTATCGGAACTACAATAACAGCTCAGTTAATTGCCTTTAAATTGTCTGATTATTCTCTTTTACTGGTTATCCTGGGATTTATTCTTCTTGTTTCAGCAAAAAAGAAAAGAATTCAATTTCTTGGAAATATTCTGATCGGATTTGGTTTTATATTTTTTGGAATGGGTGTTATGTCAACTGCTTTAGGTCCATTACGTTCCTATCCTCCATTCCTGTCAATACTCTTATCGTTATCAGATAATCCATTTTTAGCTTTATTATTTTCAGCGATTTTTACCGGAATTATTCAATCAAGCGGTGCCACTGTCGGGTTATGTATTATTTTTGCAGAACAGGGCCTTTTAACATTGCATACAATTATACCTATTGCCCTTGGTGCTATGATCGGAACATGTATGACGGGAATACTGGCTTCACTTGGTGCCAATAAAGATGGAAAGCGTGTTGCTCTTGCGAATTTAATTTTTGCTGTACTGGGCGCGGCAATTTGTTTTCCCCTTGTCAAATATATAAGCATCATTACATTTAAAGTAACCTCCCTGTTCGGTACAACTTCTTTACCCAGACAGGTTGCAAATTCATATACGATCTCCACTATCATTGCTTCAGTTGGTTTTCTGCCATTTCTGGGTCTTTTCAGTAAATTAATGATGAAAATAATGCCTGCGGATAAAAAATCAGCAGCCTTTACTCCAAAATATCTTCAGGATGGATTTGAAAATTCTCCTGATCTGGCTTTGGATCTTTCTACAAAGGAAATTTTACGTATGGGCAGGATCACTGAAGATATGCTGAAAAAAGTTCCTGAAGCCTTTGAGAAAAAAATTGAAGATCTGATCAGGGATATTATTAAGATGGATGATAATGTTGATATTCTGGATGAAGCTATCAGGCCCTATTTAAATAAAACAGCAAGAGGAAACCTGACTGCTAAACAATCATCCAAATATATGGCACAACTGTATTTTACCAGTTACATAGAGAATAGCGGTGATATTGTGGTAAAAAATCTTATGCATCTGGCTAATAAATTAATTGATGAAAATTTTTCCTTTGATGAATCACAAATAGTACAATTAAAGGATTTTAATAGCAAAGTAAATGATCTCTTTAATCGAGTTCTTGATGCATTTGAAAAGAATGATATAGAAAAAGCGGAACAGGTAACCCAGCTTTATAATAAATTAAATAACATGGGAAAGAAGATCCAGCAGGAACATTTTACTTCTTTACAAGCTGATTCAAACAGGTCAATTGCAGAGAGTTCTGTTTTTTTAGATACGATCAGCGGTTTAATGTCAATAGGTTCGCTTATAAACTCCATGGCCATTACAATTATTGAAAATTTATAAATATTTCCCGGAGAGATCAAATGGATATAATAAAAATTTTAAAAAATTCTGAATTGTTCTCTGAACTAAACACGGATGAGATCAGTGAGCTTAATAAAATATGTCAAATAAAAGAATATGATGAGCAGGAAGAGATATTCAAGGAAGGGGACACCAGTAATGAATTATATATTCTGGGTGAAGGACGGGTCCTGATAGAGATCCAGTTAAAAGCAGAATCAGAAAGAGCATCGGTTCATACTGTTGATGAAGGACAGATCTTTGGTGAAGTTGCCCTGGTTGACGGCAATCCCCGCAGTGCAGCAGCAAAATCCGTAAAAAGATCAAAACTGATCGTTATATCAAAAGATGATATTGATGCATTAATGAAAAAAAATCCCCGTATGGGATATATAATTATGCGGAATTTCAGCCAAATATTATGTTCGAGAGTAAGAAAAAGTACTTCAAACCTTAAAGCCAGCCTCATGTGGGGATAATAATGCAGTATAAGAAGTAAGTCCCCGATACTTTTATTTTACCTCTTCTGTCATTCCCGCTTCCCCCTAAGGGGAGGCTTAGCACCCGTGGGAATGACATCTCCTTAAAAATCCAACATTTTACTTGATTTTTTGTGTAAAAGTGGTATAATCACAGTCTAATCTTTTAAATAATATGGTTATTCGTATTAATTATCAGGTTACAGTGGTGCTTTAGCGCTTCAGATTTTAAATAAGGAAAAAGGCTTATATGTCTATAGATAAAAAACGAAGAGTTGTTATTACCGGTATGTCTACTATTAATCCTTTAGGGGATAACCTGAAGGATTACTACAATAATCTTATCGCGGGAAAATCAGGCATAAAGAGATGGACCTCGATCGACATGTCAAAAGTGGAGTGCAAGATCGGCGGGGACCTGGGAGACTATGACTGCAATAAAGCATTAGAAAAACTTTCAGGAAAACTGTCAGATGAGCTGTCCAAGAAACTGCGCAAGCTTTTCCGCACATCCACATTTTCAAACAAGACCGCCATGCTCTGTGCCTTGAATGCGGCCATTGATGCAGGAATATTGGACAGCAAGGATGATCCCTTCCGTACCAGTGTCATGGTGGGCGGGCACAACTTCAATTCACGGTATATTACAAAGAATAATGAACAGTTCGAAGATGAACCGGAGTATATCGAACCCCTCTTCGGTGTTGAGGCTCTGGATCCTAATATCGCTGCTTCCATATCTGAAGTTCTCGGCGTGCAAGGCCCGACATTCACACTCGGTGCAGCCTGCGCCAGCGGGAATATCGCTTTGCGAGACGGATTCAGGGACATAATAACTGGAGAGTGTGACAGGTCCATAGTCACCGGTGCTGTATTTGACATGACACCGGCTGATATTCATGCCATGGCTTTTCTCAATTCCGTTGTGATCG
>JAHITG010000533.1 GCA_018817865.1 Spirochaetota bacterium | reverse complement strand
TACACCACTTGTTCAAAATGGTATTTTAGAAGGTATTACCCGAAATACTGTCTTTGAGTTATTAAATGATACGAATATTAAATTTTGTGAGACCAGCTTAAGCAGTTATGACCTTTATAATGCTGATGAATGTTTTTTAACCGGTTCAGCCGTTGAGATCATTCCTGTCATAATGATCGATGGAAGAGTGATAGGCGATGGAACCCTGGGTTTTTATACTAAAAAGCTGATAAAAAATTTTAAACTGAAAACGGCAGGTTAATACTCTTTTAAAAAGGCAGCTTGAATTTCTAAAGGTCCGGGACAGGTACAATACTTTTATGAACAACGAAATATTGAAATTGGGAATGATGTTCTGGTTTTCCGGTAAGCCTGACTCAAACCGGGTGTATATATAAAAACCCATTGACAAACTGGCTGAAAACATTAGAATTATAGAAAAAGGAGAAACGGAGATTCCTGTTCCTTGATATCGTCTTCAAGCTTGAGATCAATATCCGGAACAGAAGAGAAAGCCTGATGCGTATCCGATTAATATAAGTAAAACAAATTTTTTCTTAATCTTCGATGAAAGGATATCTCTGGAAAAATGCCCAGGATGAAGAAGCCGTAAGGCAGCATCATCTCCTGCTTCAGGGTTAAAAGTATTTTATGTTTACACATGAATTTTTTACAACAGATATATTCCGCTGGGTATTATTACCTTTGTTGATCTTTTTAGCCAGGGTCTGTGATGTAACCATCGGGACGTTAAGGATCATTTTTGTCTCCCGTGGTAACAAGTTGGTTGCTCCACTTCTGGCTTTCTTTGAGCTGTTGATATGGATCTTTGCCGTGGGCCAGATCATGCATAATATTTCCAATGTGGCTTGTTATTTTGCTTTTGCCGGCGGTTTTGCTTTTGGAACATATATAGGGATCGTCATTGAGGAGAAACTGGCCATCGGGATCGTTCTGACCCGGACCATCACAAAGAGTTCTGCAAAAAAGCTGATCACTGTATTACGTAAAAAAGGATATGGCTCAACATCCATTGAGGCCAGGGGAAGCACCGGAAAGGTCAGTGTTATCTATACTATACTAAACAGAACCCATCTGGATAAGATCATCGGCCTTATCAAGCTGTATAATCCCGAAGCTTCTTATTCAGTCGAAGATGTACGGCATGTCAGCCGCGGGATTTTTCCTGATCGGGAACCGTTTTTAAAGAGTAAATTTGCATTGTTTTTTAAGCACTTACGCAAAGGAAAACTGTAAAATGCCGGAACAGGCACAACTGCCTGAAAACCATAGAATTATATAAAAATAATAAATGAGGATTCCTATACTTTAATACCTTATTTAAACTGCTTCCATGGCTACCAGTGTCATATCATCAAATTGGGCAGAGGAATCCATAAAAAGATAAATATCTTTTTTAATAGAAGAGATCAGTTCTTTGATCTGCTTATCACTGTTATTCTGAAAACATTTCATTAAGTTATCCAATCCATACTGCTCATTTTTCTTATTACGGGCATCCGTACAGCCGTCCGTATATAAAAGAACTTTATCCCCTTTATCCAGCTTAATGGCTTTCTCTTTCAGCATTTTACTGATATCCGGAAAGATCCCTGCCATGGTACCGCCGGAAGGAATAGCGCGTACACTCTTTTTCGTTCTTTTATACACAAGGATATGTTCATGTCCGGCAGAAGAAAAATTTAACTGAGAATTCCTGTCATCCCAGATAAGGTAAAGCAGAGTCATAAATTTATCTTCTTCCGAATACTGATGAAGCAGATGATTCACTTTCAGCAGCACCTGTTTCGGTGATCTTTCCTTCTGGCTGAAAATCAACATAGCTGATTTCACCATGGACATTAAAAGGCCTGCGGAGATACCCTTGCCGGATATATCTCCGATCGCGATACCATACTGATGCCTAATATCGATTGGTATGAAATCATAATAATCACCGCCAATCTCTTTTGCGGGATTTAAAAAACCATGGACAGCAAGCCCTTTGATATCTGGTATCTCCCGGGGCAGCAGGGAAAGCTGGATCTCACGGCCGGTATCCATCTCCCGCTCGATCCTTTCGATCTCTACCAGGGACTCGTAATGCATGGCATTATAAAAGATGACCCCGATATCCTCACCCAGCTTTTTCAGGATATCGATATCCTTCATCTTATATGACTGGAGGCTCTGTTTCTGTCCCAATCCCAATATGGCATATACATTATCCTGATACAGGATCGGAATAAAAAGCTCTATATTCATTTTATAGAAGGATCTCAGCATTTTATCCCGGCTCTTTTTATAGACCGGATTGATCTCTATCTGAACTTTCTCCAGCACTTTTTTATTTTGCAGAAGCCATCGCACTATGGGATCTTTTTTTATCATGTTTTTTTCAGTTAACACAGGTCTTCCGGTTTCTCCGAATGAAAAAGAAGCATCCTGAACATTATCGGCTTCTACCGTATATCCTTTCTGGCTGGACAGGTTATACTGATTCTCATCTTTATCAATAATGAACAGTACGGCATTCTTGAGATATAAAATACCGGATATTTCATACAGGAACCGCTCCGAGAGGGTCTGAACATCCATCAGGGTAAAGAATTTTGATGCCATATTGGAGAGAATGTACTGATAATTATATTTTCGCCGTTTAAAGAAATGATTGATACGGGGTTGTATCTTGTTATAATAGTACAGATAAATAAAAAAGACGATGGTTACGATCAGTGTAAGGGGTAAAAAACTGAGGCGGTTCAGCCAGGGGCGTGTGAAATAAAGGAATAACCCGATGGGAATAAAGACCAGCATGGAGAGAAGGACCCATAAAATGGTCTGATGGATCACTGTATCGATCTCTAACGCCCTGTATTTGATAATGGTATAAGCCAGAAAAATGGTCCAGAGGCTGGTAAAAGGCAGGGTATAAGGCGGGAACGGGATATTATAGACCAGAAGAAAAGTACTGCCTCCCGCCACAAAACCGGTAGTAAAGCTTATGAGAAAGAACTTGATCTGTTTCCCCTTAAATCCGGTCAGGGTCCTGCGTGCCTTGAACATCAGATAGATCGGATAAAAGACGCATATAAAAAAGAGGGCTGTATAGATGCCGTACAGGATACCCGGGGCATCCGTGTAATAGAGATGGGGCAGATGGCCGATCTTACGACGGACTCCATTGAGGAATTCCTGAGGGAACAGAATGGCAGCAATGAAGATAATTGTTCCAAAAATATAGACCGATATGATGATCGGCTTTTTGATCTTATCCTGTTCAAGAAAGGCAACTGTAAAATGAAGGAACAATATGGGAATATAGAGAGCTGCCATATTCATGAACCTGGCCCAGAAAAGAGCTGAACTTTTAACTGATGTTGTGGACATCATGAAAAAGCCCAGGGCCCACAGTCCTACAAAAAGACATGTTATGGATAATATTTTATTGACCATCAGTTTTTTATTTTTAATATAGATGAAAATACCCAGAATGAAAGCGGTCATAAAATTGAAGAAACTGCCTATACTGATCCAATTGAACATATTACATGTCTCCCTATATGAAATAACGGTCTGTTCGCTGATGTTACATCACCTGTAACTATCAGTCCGTGAAAGTGAAATATATATAGATTAAATTTTTCTTTCCAACTTTTTATAATTAATTTTAAAATATGACAGAAATGTTTTAAATGAAATTGAAAAAATTAAAACCTGAAGGCCGGGTATCTTTGTTAATCCACGATGAAAAGGTTCTTACTGGAGAAATTAGGATCACTGGTGAGATTGACTCCCAATCTTCTTAAACCGGCCTCATCACCGGGAGTGGGGATATGGGTCATATGGACCTCACATCTTTTCAACTCTTTCAATTTTTCCAGGGCCATCTGGGCGGTCGGATTGGTCGTAGCACTTATACTCAGGGCGATCAATGTTTCATCAAGGTCCAGGCTGGTGCTCTTGTCTTGTGAAAGGTCTTTCTTGAGTTTGCTGATAGATTCCATAATTGCAGGGGAGATGAGATGGATCTTATGCGGAATATCTGCTAAATGTTTAATGGCATTCAATATCAGGCTGGAAGCGGTATGCATGAGAGGTGAATTTTTACCCGTGATAATGGCCCCGTCCTTTAATTCTATGGCGCTTCCGCAAAAGATCCCGTCATGACCTTTATTCTTCTTCTCAGCTTCATGTGCAGCTTTCCTGGCCGGATCTACCACTTTCCTGTGCTCCTGCTTCAGGGCCATCTCCTCCATTAATCCCTCGATCCGCTGGACCGTATCCTTTTCAACAAATCCCATGGTATATTCACACATATATCTGAAGTATCTTCGAATGATCTCTTCTCTGGCGGCTTCCTGAACGCATTTATCATTCGTGATCCCGAATCCGGCTTTGTTTACGCCCATATCCGTCGGAGAGTTATATTCCGCTTCCTTCCCGGTTATCTTCTCCAGTATCCTCTTTAAAACCGGAAAGATCGCTACATCACGGTTATAATTGATGGATTCCTTCTGATAGGTTTCCAGGTGGAACGGATCAACAAGATTAAAATCCTGAATATCCGCAGTAGCTGCCTCGTAAGCGATATTAACAGGATGTTTCAAAGGCAGGTTCCAGATCGGGAAAGTCTCAAATTTTGCATATCCGGCTTTGACCCCTTTTTTATAATCATGATACAGCTGGGAAAGGCATGTGGATAATTTTCCGCTTCCGGGACCGGGAGCAGTAACAACAACCAGCGGTTTCTTTGTCTTGATATAATCATTGGCACCGTATCCGTCATCGCTGACGATCAGGTCTACATTATTAGGATAACCTTCTATGGGATAATGAGTATATACTTTAATGCCTCTTCTTTCCAGCTTATTCATAAAAAGTCTGACTGATGGCTGTTTTTTATACCGGGTGACCACCACTCCCAGAACTTCTATCCCCCAGCCCCTCAGGTCATCGATCATCTTTAAAGCATCCGAATCATAGGTGATGCCAAAATCAGCTCTTACTTTTTTCCGTTCTATGTCTCCGGCGTAAATACAAAGAATAAAATCAGCATTTCCTTTTAATTCCTGTAACAGCCGCATCTTTACATTGGGGTCATACCCGGGTAAAACTCTTGATGCATGATAGTCAAAGAGAAGTTTTCCTCCAAATTCCAGGTATAGTTTATTGTCACATTTTGCAACCCTCTTCAGGATCTCTTTTTTCTGTTCTTTCAGGTATTTTTCGTTATCAAAACCTTGCTTCTGATTCATCTATTCACCATTTCCTTATAAGATCCTCCGGCAGTGGGTCCGGTTCCGGAGGGATCATATTTTGTATCATATTCAAGTCCCGTATCCGGGATTTCTTTTATTTTAACCAAATGAAGCTCAAGTTGTACCTGAATGGAGTCAGATCTTTTTTTTCCTTCTATTGTACCTTTATAATATATAAGTGAGAAATTATAAGTCACTAAAAAATTCAAACTTAATAGTAGTTGATTTTTAAAAATTTATTAATAAAATAGAACGTATTCTTTAAACCTTGTGGAGGAGATCATGGAATGCAGTACAGGCTTACCCGGATTGGATAAAATATTACACGGTATCCGGCCCGGGGATAATATCGTCTGGCAGATAGACAAGATAGACGATTACATTTCCCTTGTCATTCCTTATTGTGAATTTACAAAAGTTAAAGGTGAGAAATTGACCTACTTCCGTTTTGCTAAACATAAAGAGCTTGTACCCAAACAATATCATCCTCAGGTGGTGAAACTGAATCCGGAGGAGGGATTCGAAAAGTTCATTACCACTATCCATAAAGTGATCGAAGAGAACGGCGAAGGCGGATACTATGTATTTGATTCTCATACGGACCTGACCAATCAAAATTTTTCCGATCACATGCTCGGTAATTTTTTTAAGCTGACATGCCCTTTCCTGTATAAATATAAGACCATTACTTATTTCGGTGTCTTCCGGCATTATCATTCCTATCATGCAGCCTCTCCCATGGCCGAGACAACCCAGTTGCTTCTTGACTGTTATAATCATAAGGGATCGATATACGTTCATCCCCTCAAAGTAGACGGAAGGTATTCACCGACCATGTATATGCTTCATAAATGGGAAGGGGATGATTTCATACCTATTACGGAGAGTGCCATCATAGCAGAGGTGCTGAAGCATGCACCCTGGCATGGATTGCAGTCTTCCTCCTATAGAATGGTAGGTATCTGGGACAGGAAGTTCATGCAGGCGGAGGAACTGCTTCAGTCTTATAAAGAGGGTTCATGCTCGAAACAGTCCGTAACCAAGATATATCATCATTTGTTAACGCAATTGATCTCCAGGGATGAGCAGATCCTGTCGCTTGCCAAGAAGTATATGACCCTTTCCGATATTATCTATGTCTGGAAACGCCTGATCGGCTCCGGACAGATAGGCGGAAAATCCGTAGGGATGCTTCTGGCCAGAGGTATCCTTGAAAAGACGGATCCGAGGTGGAAGGATCTGCTGGAAGCCCATGACTCTTTTTATATCGGCTCGGATGTCTTTTATTCTTTTCTTGTTCAGAACGGCTGCTGGGAATTGCGCCAGAAACAGAAAGATCCGGACGATTTCCTTAAAGGAGCAGAGGAAGCAAGAAAACTTATTTTGAACGGGAATTTTCCTGATTATCTCATACAGAGGTTCTCTGATATGCTGAAATATTACGGGCAGACACCGATCATTGTCCGTTCCAGCTCTCTTCTGGAAGATAATTACGGAAATGCATTTGCCGGCAAATATGAAAGTGTCTTCTGCGCTAACCAGGGAACACACGAACAGATCCTGGAAGAATTTGTTAATGCCGTTAAAATAGTATATGCCAGTACCATGAGCAAAGAAGCCCTCTCCTATCGGGCTAAGAGAGGGGTCCTGGATAAAGACGAACAGATGGCTCTTCTGGTGCAGAGGGTTTCCGGTGCAACATACGGGAACCTCTTTTTTCCACAGCTGGCCGGTGTGGGATTCTCTTTTAATCCTTATGTGTGGAATGAAAGCATTGATCCGGAGGCAGGAATGCTCCGTATCGTATTCGGGCTGGGTACCAGGGCAGTTGACCGGGCCGATGATGATTATACCAGGGTGGTTGCTTTAAATGAACCTGATAAACGTCCTGAGTCTACTTTTGACCAGGTGAAGCGGTATGCCCAGAGGAGGGTGGATTTTATTGACCTGAAGGAGAACCGGTTTACATCAGGCGATTTTGTGGATGTGGCCCGGAAGAGCGATGGGCTTGAGCTGGATAATTTTGCAACCATCGATATGGACCTTGTCCGATATGCAAAAGAGAGGGGACGGACTGATATTCAGCCATGGGTCCTTACCTTTCAGAAGATCTTCTCTGAAACCCCGCTGATAAAGGATATCAGGGAGATGTTCCGGATCCTGAAGGAAGCATATAAATGCCAGGTAGATGTGGAGCTGACCACCAATTTTTTAAGCGAAGATGAGTATAAAATTGACCTTCTGCAATGCCGCCCGCTGCATGTAAAGGAGAATGTATCTGAGACCGGTGAAATGCCAATAATAAAGAAGGAGAATCTTATCATGGAGACACACGGAGGGGTAGTAGGGCAGAGCCGTTTGACGAAAATAGACCGTATGGTCTATGTGGTTCCTGCTCTTTACGGGAAGCTTGCAGAACAGGACAGGTATGCTGTTGCCAGGCTTATCGGAAACCTGACCCATTTTGAAGAGAAAAAGAAGCCGAAGACCATTATGCTTTTCGGGCCGGGCCGATGGGGAACCAATATGCCTTCGCTGGGAGTACCGGTGAAATTTTCCGAGATCAATACGGTGACGGTCCTTTGCGAGATCGATATCATGCATGAAGGCCTGGTGCCGGATCTTTCGCTGGGAACCCATTTCTTCAATGAGCTGGTGGAGATGAATATGCTGTATATGGCTTTTTTTGCCGCTAAAGAAGATAATTTTTTTAATGATAAATTGTTATTAAAAGCTCCCAATCAGCTTGAAAAGATGTTCCCTAAAGAATCTTTCTGGAAAGATATGATACGGGTGGTAAACAGTGAGGATATTTCTAAAAAGAACAGGATCTACCTGAGTGCGGATACCATGAAACAGGTAGCTCTTCTTTATATCAGTAAATAGAATCGGTATAAGCCTGCCTGAAGAATTCCCAGGAATCATCCTTATGAAGGTATAATTTATGTTCTTTACAGCCTGTCCTGCTGCAGAACTGGATAATGCTCTTGGTAAAAGCCTTCAGCATTATCATGGGCGCTTTGCATTTTGTACAGTTGTGTTCCGGTTCAAGAACAAGGCTCTTCTTACAATGAGGGCAGATAAATTCAACCGTAAGTTCCTTTTTATAATCAAACTGCTCCGGGAATTCCACTTTAAAATCATCCAGCTTATCAGAGAGTATGAATATACCGTGTTTTTTATCGTTCCATTTCCCTAGAAGAACTATCTGACCCTTTTCATTGGTAAGGTCACTCTTGCAGACAGGGCATTTTGTCCAGAGTTTTGCATATGTTGTGTGGCCTTTTTTTGTATATGGATTATGTTCTACGGAAACATACTCTTTTTTATCTTTCAATTTTAATTTCAGCATTATCTTGCTTTACCTCCCGAGCCAAATAATTTTGAATAGATCAGCTGAATGGCTTTTTCTGCCAGGTCCTGGTCCAGAGACAGGATAATACTGATCTCTGAACCGCCCTTAATGATCATCTTTACATAGATATCTTCTTTAGTTAATGAATCAAGTATTAAGGCTATAGAACTGTCGTCCTTCTTTAATCCCGGCCCGACAATAGAGATAAGCGCATGGTTGTAATCGAAATAGACATTATCCGCCTTCAATTCGTTATACATCTGTTTACAGATCTGTCTGATCTTGTCTAATGGAAGCTGATCCTGTTTTAAGACAACCGACATGCTGTCAATTCCGGATGGGCTGTGATCGAATGAGAGTCTGTTCTTTTCAATGATCTCAAAAAGTTTTCTGGCAAAACCCTTCTCCTGATTCATCATGTATTTCTCTATATTGATCGTGCAGAATCCCTTCTCATAGGCTATACCGATTATAGAAGCTTTTTTGGTATCCCTTTCAGTTACGATCATGGTCCCCGGTTTGGAGGGATCATGAAAATTAATAAGATGCATGGGGATCCCTTTCTTCATAACAGGATAGAGGAGCTCCTCATGAAAGGTCTTGAATCCTGCATATGTTAGTTCCCGTAATTCCTGGTAGGTTATCTCTCTGATCAGACTGGCTTTTGGTACCAGGGCCGGATTTACTACTGTTAATCCGTCATAATCAATGAAGTTTTCATAAACCGATGCATCCACAGCGTGGGAGAGGATAGAACCGGTGAGATCATTACCTCCCCGGCTGAATGTGGCAATATGGCCTTTCTTTGTATAACCAAAGAACCCGGGTATAATAATTATACTATCTCTGTCTCTTAAAAGTTTTAACTTATCATAGGAATCTTCAATAATATCCGCATCTCCAAAATCAGGGGTCACCTGGATGCCGGCTTCTTTGGGGTCAATATATTGACACTTCACCCCTTCAGTCTGAAGGTATTCTGAGATCAATCTTGCATTATACTCTTCCCCTGCAGATTTTACCGTATCCAGATATTTCTCATTTTTTCCTTTATAGGAACGGATGCGGCCGGTCAGGTCATCGATGCATTTTGTTATAGATTTTTTCGAAACTTTAGTAGTGTTATATATCTCATTAAATCTTTTTTCTATCTGCTGGATCAGTGTTTCAGGCAGTTTTTTATTCTTAATAAAATATTGAGCACATTCTATTAACGTGTCTGTCATATTATCCTGCGTCTCTGTTTTGCCGGGAGCTGCGATCACAAGGATCTTACGTTTTTTGTCACTATTAAGGATCTTTTTCAGATGTTTCAGTTCTTCTGTGCTGGTCAAAACATTACCGCTGAATTTACACACTTTAATACTCATGGAACATAGCTCCTTTTTGTGAAGATCAAAAAGCCATAATTATCCGAATAATATAATACTAAATTTTTTAGTGTCAATTTTAATTTGTTTGCTTTATAAGCAGGAAGGATCAGCTTCAGGAGAATTTATCGTTTATTGTGGGCCTTGATCCATTTTATGGTATAATTAAATACTTCATTTTTTTCAGGTTCATTATGGATCTCATGGAAACATCCCTGCCAGAGTTTATAAGTAGAAAGTTCCTTTTTTACTTTATCAGCAAATTCACGGCTCTTTTCGGAAGAGGTGATATGATCCCGGGCTCCGTGCATAACCAGTACGGGGATATTGACATCGGCGCCATGTTTTACTACCCATTTTGCAGCATCCTGCATCTCGACAAAAAGACGGGGTGTAATACGGTCATGCACAAGCGGATCATTCAAATATTTTCTGACAACCTCAGGATTTTTACAGAGGTGATCTGTATTCAGGCCGGTAGCCATGGAAAGCGAAGGATAGATCCGGTTCAAAGCTCTTGCCATGAATTTTTTCCATTTTGGGGGTTCAAACGCCAGTCCCAGGTCAGGATCAGTTGCGATAACCCCTTTCAGCCCGTTTTCATTGGTTAAAATGTAATAGAGAACAAGGCTTCCTCCCAAGCTGTGTCCATAAAGAAAAAGGGACAGGCCGGGATATCGTTTTTTTGCTTCTTTTATTAAAAGAGATATATCTTTCATAACAGCATTATATGAAGGAATATATCCTTTTTGTCCTTCTGAATTTCCGTGACCGCGCAGGTCAAAAGAGATCAAAGCAAAATGATCTTTCACCAATCTCTCTGCCAGATGTTCGTATCTGCCGCTATGCTCCCCGATACCATGAACCAGACAGATAACGCCTTTTTTTCTTCGATCCGGTTCCCATCCCTGAAAATATAGAGTAAGGCCATCCTCGCTTTTGGATTTGAATTCAAAATGTTTCATAATGGAAAAACCTCCCTTTTAAATATAATCGAATAAGGAGAGAAACAGATCGTATTATAAAAATGATTAAAGGATCTCTTCCAGCTGAGAAAGGTACTGTTCTGATTCCTGTTCAGATAGGATCTTATATGCTTTATAAAGATTGTGAAGTGCCTCTTTATTATCCTTATCGCTTTTCAGTGCGGATTTAAATTCTTTGATGGCCAGTGTATAATCTCCCATTTGTGCATAAATAACTCCGATATTATTTCTAAGCACCGGATTATACGGGTTGATCGCAATGGATTTCTTATATGCTTCAACCGCTTTATTAACTTTATTTTCCTTTATATAGGCAAATCCCAGTGTTTTGTAAAGAGATTCATCCACATAACCTGAACTTTCAGCTTTTGTCAGATGTTTGATAGCTTCATCAAAACGTTTCAGTTTGGACAAGGCAATTCCAGCTTTATAAAAAACCTCGGGTGCTATTTTGAATTCCTTATGTTTGATCACCTTATCAAAGTATGTAATACACTTTTCAAAACTATTATTTACATAATATAAAGAAGCAAGATTCCGGATTATCTGATAATTGGCAGCATCTTTTTCAAGAGCCAGCAGATAATATTTTTCTGCCTGATCCGTAAGATTTAATTTTAAAAAATAAACATCCGCAATTTTTAAATTAATGTCCGCTTCTTTGCCTTCGATCTTTGTTTTTGTATAGTGTTCAATGCTTTTTTCGTATTCCCCGGTCTTTTCATACAGATCCCCTAATCTGTAGTGATACTCTGCTTCATCGGATTTTTCCAGTGCCCGGTTCAGTATCTCTATAGCTTTTTCATATTGCTCCTTTTCCTGAAGTGCAATGGAAAGGATCCCGATTCCTTTTACTGACAACTCATTTTTATCATACAGGGGGAGGAACCGTTTGATCACAGAATCATATTTTTTTACTTCAATAAAACAGAGGCCAAGGTTCTCAAAAAGATCAATGATCATCCCTCCGAATTTTATGCTTTTTTTATACATGGCTATGGCCTTGCCGTATTCCTTTACCTCTTTATATATATTTCCCATAAAATAATACGGCAGATGATTTTGATAATTAAGGCTGATGGATTTTTTGAGATCTTTTTCACCATCAGAGATATATCCTTTATTAGCAAGTATATATCCTTTGTATGCATATGCTTCAGAATTTTTTGTATCCAGTAAAATAACTTTTTTAAATTTATTTAATGAATCGTAAAATTTATTCTGTTTAAAGTATACTACACCCAGGAGAAGGTACATCTCGATGTTAGAAGGATTAAGTTCCTTTGCTTTTAAGAGTTCCTTTTCTGCCTTCTGGATCTGGTTTATATAGATATGATAAGAGGCCCACTGAAGCAGGAAAATATCCTCTTTCGGGAAATAACCGGTTGCCTGGATCAGGTTTTGATTAAGAAGCTCATCCTGACCTGCTGAGAATAAATAAAGTGATTTGGCCGTATAGTAATCTTTGCTGAATTTAAATCTCCCTGTGGTCTTTTCCAGAGTAGTTAATTTTTCTAAAATACTCTTGCATTTTGTGATGACTTCATCTTCAATTGCAGTATATGTCCTGTAATTCATTTTATCAGGGTAGTATCTTTTAACTAGGTTAATAAATTCGGCTTCCATATCATTTTTTACCTGGAGGACGAATTCATCTTTTGTAGTCCCTTCGAATGACTCTTCGTGCTGAATGTCCTGTTGTCCCAGCGGTTCTGTCTCTATTTTTTCCAGGTATTCATCAGCTAGTTCATCCCCATCCGGAAGCAGGATCTCATCCTCTCCTTCAGGGGTGATCACCTTATCCTGTTTTGTAAGCCTTTCTTCAACTATATCCCTTGTGTCTTCATCTGTAAATATTTCCTCTATTTCTGTTTCATCTCCTGTTTCTGCTATTTCTTCAAGAGGAGTACCGTCTGAAAGTTCAACTTTCTGGTCCTCTTCTACATTTATTCCAGTCTCTTCCTGGAGTTCACTCAGGTTTTTTTCTTCTTCACGGATCTGTTCTTCCGTTTCCAGCAGTTCCTCAACAGATTTCACATTTTCCTCTGTGATCAGACCGTCATCCTCTTTTTCTTTTATTGGGAGGACCTTGATTTCTTCAGAGGTTAAAGGGACTGAAACAGCTTTAGCCTTTTTCCGGGAGGCGGATAAAATGATCAGCAATACCGGTAAAATTATGAAGAGTAAAGCACCTATACCAATAGCGGCATACAGTGCAATATCTTTCTGGTTTTGAGATAAAGAGAGATAACGATTCTCGATCATCTTCTGGAAGTATATGGCCCATAATTTGATATTTGTAATTATTTCCTTTAACATCTAATAGTATTTTCGGATAAAAAAATGAATTCTAAATTAAAGTTTTAAGATTTTTTTGATTTTTTACTGCTATGATAGGAAATAAAAGTTAAATTATTCATATTAAGCAGTTAATATAAAGAAGGGCAGTTCAATATTTTACTTTATAGGGTTCTACTATTTTCGGTTTTGAACGGAAGAATGAAAAGATCACACCGGAAAGTGAATACCAGAAGATCATACTCAGAAGGGTGATCTGAAAATTAATAAAAAGAAAAAATACCAGAAGTATCAAAATAATGACTTTTCTCTTTGAAAATTCAAAGTGCTTCTTACCGACCTTGTAATATTTGAATTTACTGACCATTAAAAAAGAAAGGCAGACTGTAAAGATAATAATAAATTGAAGAGAAAAAATATGACGGAAGTATCCTGTCAGGATGGCAATGGTGATCCCGACCCATGTGGTAGGCAGACCTTCGAAATATCGTTTTAATGGTTTTACATTAAACCTTGCCAGACGGATAGCTGCGCACATGGGAATCAGAGTAGCCACAAGAATGCCGGGTGTTCCCAGTTGATAAAGACTTCCCTGATAGAGCAAGTATCCGCCTGCCAGTCCGAAGGTGGACAGATCAGCCAGAGAATCCATCTCTTTCCCTATGTTGCTTGTTGTTTTGAGAGCTCTTGCAACTGTACCGTCTAAACCATCAAATAAGGCCCCCAGCAGGATCATGGTGCCTGCAAACTGCAGTTGATTATGGCTTGCCATTACAATAGCTATAAATCCACATAGAATACTGCTTAAAGAGATGAAATTCGGTATAAAGTCTTTTTTTATTCTCATTAAGGTCTCCTATTTATTAAAGGAAGCTAGTTCGGTTATACCTGCTTTTACTTTATCGCCTTTTTTTACACTAAGCTTGATGGATGAGGGAAGATAGATGATCACAGCGCTTCCGCATTTTATCATACCAAAGCCCTGGCCGGTCTTCACTCTGTCACCTTTTTTTATATTACAGATGAGCCTTCGGGCGATCAATCCGGCTATCTGTTTAATGATCATCTTTCCGAATATGGACTTCATTCGAATAATGAACTGTTCATTGCTCTGTTCTACTTCTTTAAAAGCAGATCGGAACCGGCCTTTTGAATATTGTACATGGTCGATTATTCCGGTGAATGGTATCCGGTTCCTGTGAACATTGAACAGGTTCATAAAAATCTTGATCCTGTAAGATCTCTTTTTTAAATATGTCTTTTCCTGTACCGTATCAATAGATGAAATAATTCCATCAGCAGGTGAATAAAGGAGGTTGTTTTGATATTTTGTTTCACGGACAGGATCTCTGAAAAAGTGAATTGTCAACATTAAAGAGATAAGTACCAGAAACAGGCATGCCAGGATGAGCGAATGGAACGCAGACAACAGGATATACAAGGGTAATAAAACAGAAACCAGCATGAAATGAAGAATAATTACATTCAGTCCATCCTTCAGGCCTTTTATATATGAGTCAATTATTTTTACCATCTGGAGATCAAATATATTTTTTAATATTTCGTAGTCAAATTATTTATGTATTGATAATCCCTAATGCATTGTTAAATGCATTAGGGATGCAAAAAGCAATGTAAAGAACTAAAAATGCATATAATGCATTTATAGTTCTTTACGAAAGACTCTTTTTGCAAAAAATGTTTGACATTTTATTTACTTGATATATTATTGTAGGAATTTCACTTAGAGGTATTGACCATTGAAAAAAACAGGTTCAGAAATAATTATTGACACACTTCTTGATGAAGGGGTAGATACTATATTCGGTTATCCGGGCGGATCCGTTATATCGTTGTTCGATACTCTATATAATTTTTCCGATAAGATCAATTTTTATCTTGTCAGGCATGAGCAGGCTGCTGCACATGCTGCAGACGGATATGCCAGATCATCAGGGAAAACAGGTGTCTGTATCGCTACTTCCGGCCCGGGAGCAACGAATCTTGTAACCGGATTGGCGACTGCTTACATGGATTCGGTTCCCATGGTTGCTATTACAGGTCAGGTGGCATCAAAGATGATCGGAAACGATGCCTTTCAGGAAGTAAATATTACGGGAATAACGTATCCTATTACCAAGCATAATTATCTTGTAAAGGATGTAAAAGACCTGCACCGGGTGATCAAAGAAGCCTTTTTTATCGCACGGACCGGCCGTCCAGGGCCTGTTCTGATAGATGTTCCTTCGGATGTCCAGAAGGCATCATGTGAATTCAAAAAGATCACTAATGTTGAAATGCGGAGTTATAATCCTACTATTAAAGGGAATATTAAACAAATACAAAAAGCTGTGCAGATGATCCTGCATGCTAAAAAACCGATCATTTATGCGGGAAACGGTGTTATCATATCGGGATCCCAGAATGAATTAAAGGAATTTGTGGAAAAATCCGGTATACCGGTCACCATGACCCTTCTGGGACTCGGAGGAATACCGACAGATCATCCTTTAAGCCTCTCCATGCTTGGTATGCACGGGACAGCATATGCTAACCGGGCGATCCAGGAATCTGATCTTATTATTTCAGTAGGGGCCCGGTTTGATGACAGGGTAACAGGAAAACTGGATGAATTTGCACCTCATGCCAAGATCATACATATAGACATAGATCCGACCTCGATCAGTAAAAGCGTCAATGTGGACCTTCCCATTGTAGGAGATGCAAAAGGGGTTCTTAAAGAACTGAACAAGATCATTAAAAAGTGTGATATAAAGAACTGGGTAGATTATGTTAGTGATCTTAAAAAGAAATATCCGCTTTCTTATACAAAGAGTGATAAAGTGATCAAACCTCAGTTTGTTATTGAGACCCTGTATGACCTGACAAAAGGCGATGCGATCATCGTAACTGAAGTCGGGCAGCATCAGATGTGGACGGCTCAATTCTATAAATTCCAGAAAGCGAGGTCATTGCTTTCAAGCGGCGGATTGGGAACCATGGGATACGGCTTTCCTGCTGCCATGGGTGCCCAGGTCTGCAATCCGGATAAGCTGGTAGTTGATATTGCCGGTGATGGATCTACCCAGATGAATATCCAGGAACTGGCTACGGTGGCAAATTATCAGATCCCTGTAAAAGTCCTGATCCTGAATAATGGGTACCTTGGTATGGTGAGGCAATGGCAGGATCTCTTTTTTGACAAAAGGTATGCTGGTACCTGTCTGGGAAGGCAGAAAAACTGCAAACCGGTCTGTGCCGGTCCTGATAAGAAATGTCCGGATATGATCCCGGATTTTAAAAAAGTAGCTGAAGCGTATAGTGTTAAAGGATATAGAGTTGATGATCCAAAAGATGTGAAGTCGGTACTTAAAGAGGTTATCTCGATTAAAGAACCGGTTGTTGTTGATTTCAGGATCGAGCAGGAAGAGAATGTATTACCGATGGTTCCGGCAGGTGCTCCTCTGGATAAAATGCTGGAACACGGATTATCTTAAATAGATCAAGGTGGATAAAGATGAAGTATCTTTTTTCAGTTTTAGTTGAAAATCATGCCGGTGTTCTGGCAAGGGTTTCTCAGCTGTTTAGTGCCCGCGGGTTCAATATCACCAGTCTGACTGTCGGTGAGACGGAAGATTCGACTATCTCCAGAATGACCATAGCTGTCGACGGTGATGAAAGGGTGATGGACCAGGTTAAAAAACAGCTTAATAAATTGATAGATGTTATAAAAGTTGTAGACCTGACAAATGTGCCTCAAGTGGAAAGGGAACTGGTGTTGCTTAAAGTGAATGCGACAAGGCAGACCCGATCCGAAATTATTGAGATCGTTGATGTTTTTCGGTCAAAGATCGTGCACGTAGCATCTAATGAATTGATCATTGAGGCAGTCGGTCATATGATCAAGATCGATGCATTGATTAAAATGCTGAAACCGTACGGTATTAAAGAATTAGCACGTACAGGCCAGGTCTGTATGGCAAGAACGGAATAATAAAAGGTGCCGGGTTTTAACATTATCACTTTTATTTAAATTTAATTCATTATCGAAGGAGATTATATTAAAAGTGATAATGTTAAGACCCGGCACCAATTCAATGGAGGATTTTAATTATGAAGATGTACTATGATAAGGACAGCAAATCAAAAATTTTAAAGGAAAAGACGATTGCTATCATCGGATTTGGGTCTCAGGGGCATGCCCAGGGACAGAACCTTAAAGACAGCGGATTTAAAGTAATTGTAGCAGAAAAGGAAGGTACAGAGAATTATAGATTAGCCGTAAAGGCAGGGTTTACACCGATGACCGCTAAAGAGGCTTCTGCAAAGGCGGATATCATTCAGATACTTGTTCCGGACGAATTGCAGCCTGTCGTATATGAGAATGAGATAAAAGATAACCTGAAAAAGGGAAAAGCTCTTGTCTTTTCTCATGGGTTTAACATTCATTTTGGACAGATCACACCTCCAAAAGATGTGGATGTCTATATGGTTGCTCCAAAAGGACCCGGGCATCTGGTAAGAAGAACCTATACTGAAAAATCAGGTGTTCCTGCCCTGGTAGCAGTATATCAGAACCCGAGCAAAAAAGCACTTGAACTGGCAATAGCTCATGCCTGCGGTATCGGTGCCGGCCGTGCCGGTATTCTGGAAACAACATTTCAGGAAGAGACGGAAACAGATCTGTTCGGTGAACAGGTCGTTCTTTGCGGCGGATTGGTGGAACTGGCAAAGAATGGATTTGAAACTCTTGTTGAAGCAGGATACCAGCCTGAGATAGCATATTTTGAGACTTTTCATGAATTAAAGCTTATTATTGATCTCATGTATGAAGGCGGGATCGGTCAGATGAATTATTCCATCAGTGACACTGCCGAGTACGGGGAATATTCAAGAGGTCCGAGGATCATCACTAAAAAAACAAAGAAAGAGATGAAGACAATCCTGGAAGAGATCCAGAAGGGAGAATTTGCCAGAGAATGGATACTGGAGAATAAAGCTAACAGGCCGGCTTTTAAAGCTTCCCGAAGGCATATGGCAGAACATCAGATCGAGACGGTCGGTGCAAAGCTGAGAAAAATGATGTCCTGGCTTAAAAAATAAGATCTTTATAAATGATGCCGGGTTGTGACTTAGAAGGGCTGATATTTAGATGAATTTTATTATAAAAGATTGTAGTCGCAAGCTTTACCCTGCGGGCACAAGTAGCTTGCGTTTAATTTTATTCTCTAAATGTATCGCAGGCTATCCCCTTCGGGGACAAGCACCCTGCGGACCGATACTTATATCATTTTACAATAAAGCTAAAAGAGCCGGCATATAAGGTTTAAAATGAAAAAAATATATATATTTGATACGACACTCAGAGACGGAGAGCAGGCACCGGGATTCAGTATGAGCATCGATGCAAAGCTGAATTTTGCCAAACAGCTGGCAAAATTGAAAGTGGATGCTATTGAAGCCGGGTTCCCGATATCATCTCCTGTCCAATTTGAAGCAGTAAAACAGATCGCGCAGCATGTAAAAGGCCCGAAGATACTGGGGCTTGCCAGGGCGGTAAAAAAGGATATAACTGCCTGCTGGGATGCGGTAAAGTATTCTAAAAATCCGGGAATCCATACATTTATTGCCACTTCTGATATTCATATGAAGTATAAGCTGAAGAAGAAGCCGGAAGAAGTGATAGAACTGGCAAAAGAGTCTGTTAAATATGC
>JAHITG010000532.1 GCA_018817865.1 Spirochaetota bacterium | reverse complement strand
TGCTGTACGAAGGGGACGAACAAACATTGCTGACCCGAATAAACCGATCGGTTCGTTCATCTTTCTCGGCCCCAGCGGTGTCGGCAAAACCCAGCTGGCAAAATCTCTGACCGAATTTCTGTTCGGTGATGAAACTGCCCTTATCAGACTGGACATGAGCGATTTTATGGAGAAACACAGTGTTTCAAGACTGGTTGGGGCGCCTCCCGGCTATGTAGGTTATGAAGAAGGAGGATTACTGACAGAGAAGATCCGCAGAAAACCATTTTCCGTTATTTTATTTGATGAGATCGAGAAGGCTCATCCGGATGTCTTCAATATACTGCTCCAGATACTGGAAGAAGGACAGCTCAGCGATAACTTGGGACATGTAGTAAATTTTAAAAACACGATCATCATCATGACATCCAATATCGGAGCAAAACATCTTGATAAAGACTTTAACCTTGGCTTTGACTCTCAGAAAAAAAATAATGATGAACATTACAAAGACCTCAAAGACCATATTAATAAAGAGATGAAGAAGCTGTTCCGTCCGGAATTTTTAAATCGTGTAAATGAAACAGTTGTTTTCAAACCTTTAAGTGAAAAATCCTTATTAAAGATCGTTGATATTCTTATTGTAGAAGTAAAGGACCGCTTGCATCAGTATAAGATCAAACTGGACCTTTCTCTCGAAGCAAAAAAATATTTAATAAAAAAAGGATACAACAGGTCTTACGGAGCCCGTCCTTTAAAAAGGGAGATCCAGCGTAAAATTGAAGATGTCCTGGCTGAAAAAATATTACAGAATAAAACAAAGAACAATTCTACCATACGCATTACGGTGAGTAAGGATAAATTAGATTTTGAACTACCCTAAAACTATTATTAAATTTATTATATATAGTTTACTCCTCACAAACCTTCTATCAGCTCAATCCGATATTAATTTCAAAAGCAGTCTGGACCTCTTCAATAACAGGCTTTATTCCACTGCTCATCAAAAATTTCTATCTATTATAGACACGACTCATAACATGAAAATGATCGAAGACTCTTATTACTATGCCGCCCTTTCCTCATATTATTCAAAGAACTATTACAATGCTTTATCCGAATTCACTACCCTTCTCCTGAATTTCCCGAATACAAAGTATAATAAAGAGACGGATAAATATATCAGTCTCTCCTATTTTTATTCACAAAATTATGTCTATACCATAAAAAATCTGAAGAATTATCTGCGTCAATATCCTGAAGAAAAAAATGATCCCGCCTTTAAAATGTATATGGCACTTTCCTACTTTTATATGGAGTACTACGACCAGGCTATAGAACTTTTTGAACAACTGCTGAAGAACCTCTCTTTAGATATTAATTTAAAATACAGGGTAATGTTTTATTCTGCACAGATCTACTTTCACAACCGGGATTTCGAAAAAGCAGAAAATATATTCAGCATAATTTACTCAAAAAGCGCTGACCCCCAGTTAAAGAACTATTCGATCTTTTATAAGGGCATAATAAATTTTTACAAAGATAAGAACAAGGCCTCAATGAAAGATCTGTTATTGCTTCAAGAAGATAAAGATATGCCTGTGAAATTACGTACTCTATCCTCTCTTTTTCTGAACATACAGGAAAAAAACCTTTCAGAACCATTTCTGTTAAGAATTATAGAAGAGAATCAGGATAATAAAGAATTATTAAACTTTTCATATTTAAATCTGATATCCATCTATTTTAAAAGCAGTAAAACTGATGAAATAGAGTCCTATCTTGAAAAAGGACTGGAGCTGGATCTCAATAAGGATTACTACTATCATTATTACGCCTATTTAAGCAACCTGCAGAATGATAATGAAAAGGCGGAACTTTATTTAAAAAAGATCACCCTGGAACATCCTGATTCTGTTTTTGTAAATGAATCTTTATATAACCTGGGAGTGATAAACTTAGCAAATGGGCAGATAGATAATGCAGGGGCGTTTCTGTCTGAATTGAAAAAGCGGTCTCCAGAGGAAGACCTGAAAGCGAGGATGTACTTCCATCTGGGCAGAATAGAATTCGAAAAAAAGAACTTTGACCTTTCAAAAGAGTACTTTACATCAGCTATTTCATTTGGCGATCCGAAATCCGCATTATTCAGAAAATCTCTCCTCTACATGAGTGATATCTTCATCTCCGACAAGGAATATGAAAAAAGCATAGAACTTCTGGAAAAATATTCGAACAGGCTTCTTGATGATCATATAGATTATAATCTGGCCCGGTCATATTATAATATTCAAAAATTCAGCAAAGCATCTGAACTCTTAAAGGAAATACTGGAACGATCAACAGACCAGAAGATAAGGTTTAATTCTTTTGTACTTCTCTTTAGGGCAAGCGAAATATTATCAGATGATAAAATAATAATGCCCTATCTGTTAAAATTCAAAAATCATAAAGAGATGGATGAACAGCAATATATTGAATATATTATAAAAATATCATTGATCAATACTAAAAAAGGTGATTATAAAAATGCTATAAAAAATCTGCTCTACGCCATGACATTACAGGCTAATGAAGATTTGAAGAAACAGATCCATTTTCAGCTTTATAAAAATTATATCGAACTGGATATGGCTGAAAAAGCAATAAAATCCATGGATACCCTCCTTGAGTCAGAGGAAGATGAAGAGCTTATCATTTATTACCTGTATTTAAAAGCCCAATCATATAAAAAAGCAGGCATGACAGAAGAGCATTTGAATAGTCTGAAAAAAATACTGGAATATTCCGTTTATACGAATAATAAATATTTCATTAAAGCAAAAGAAGAATTACAAAATGAAGAATAATATACTTTTATTAATGCTGATCCTGATACCTGCTGTATTATCCTCGGTTACCCCGTTAGCTGCGCTAACAGCCGGGACCAATTCCGGAAATGATCTTTATTTTCAGGAGGTTGAAACCCTGAACCTGATCACAAATTACCGGTTTAAAGCGGATACACAAATAATCAAACAGGATGATACCGGTTCTGAAGGGAAAATATCCAGGGCGGAAATCTCTTATGGTAAAAACGAAAATCTGGATGCGCAGATAATGATCGCCGGAGAAACATCGCAGATCGATTATATCATTGAATATAACAGGTTTAAGATAAACAGCTACCAGGTAGGAGGCAATACTATTTATAATTCGTTATATGGATATGACAACCTGCGATCCGGTGTTAATTTACTTAAAGCAAATGATTATATGCTGAACCTTGCATTTGACTACCAATACGGTTTTGCCGGTCTTCACGGTAACACAAATTTCAATAATCAGATAAAAAGGAACCTGATCTTTTCACCCGAATTTAAATATTTCTTTTCCGAAAAATCATATTTTAACTTTAAATTTGATTTTTCAGACCTGTATATCAATTATGAAAATGCAGAGAACAGCCTTAAAAACAAGTATTCTTTTTTACAGACTAAAATTACATATAAAAGAGTCTGGTCATCCATCAACTCTTTTCAGATAGAATTCCATACTATTTCGGATTCGCTTAATATAGATAAAACCTATAATAATAATGTTGCAACTGCAGGTATATTTGACCGGTTTGCCATGTCAAAAAAATTGATGATAGATCTTGGCTTAAAAATTAATGTGAATAAAAACTATCCCTTTGTCATATCACCATCCGTGGATCTCTTTTTCATATTTAAACATTTTAATATACAGATAGGTTATGACAGGTTATATGATTATTTAAATTCTTTTGAAATAATTAATAAAAATAAATT
>JAHITG010000531.1 GCA_018817865.1 Spirochaetota bacterium | reverse complement strand
TTTTCAAAACCGTAGACTCCCACCTCACCGAAGAAACCGAAACCTTCTATGCTGGTTGTCCAGTCAAAAGTATAAACCTGCATTTTTGGAAAGAACATCTTTATCTTGAGATCAAGCTCTGAGAACATATTTCCCGCGGGAATATAATTCAAACTCCTGACAGCAGGCATATAATCATACCCGTGAAAATACCCCATGGAATAATCAATGTTAAAAAGAGAGAACTGAAGCTTCACGGCCTTTCCCATCCCGTCAGCAAGCTGTGACGGCTGTTTCAGTTCATCCTCGATCTTTAATAGTTCCATTCCGGCAATTGAATATGCTTCCTTTGAAATAAAGGGAAAGAACCTCGGCATCCTGACCGGTGTAAAAGAAGGGATCCAGATCAGGAAAAGTTTAAAACTGGAGAAGTAATAGTTCAGATTAAAAGCATTGACAGGGATCTTCTCGTTCATGGCAAACGGGTCCGTATAATCATCCGGATTTAAAACAGATGTCGGATGGATCCCGTCCGCTGTCCCCCATTCAAAATACTGCTTCCCCGCTTTCAGGCTCAGCCTTTTAAAAGGAATATCATTAAGTTGAACCCACATCTCCCAGGGAATGATCTTATAGGTTATGAGGTTTCCCATGGTATTCAGATCATCAGATGAAGAAAGATCAGAATGGTCCCAAACCCGTGTCTGAAATCTTACTTTATAATTAAACTGCCTGGAATCCTCATTCTTCATATTGATATCCAAGAGCTGATAATTATCCCCGGACATCTCCC
The DNA here is from genome assembly GCA_018817865.1 of Spirochaetota bacterium. GTDB lineage: Bacteria > Spirochaetota > JAHITG01 > JAHITG01 > JAHITG01 > JAHITG01. The sequence goes on along the minus strand of JAHITG010000531.1, from coordinate 2,114 downwards.
ACTCCTTGCCGGTTACGTACCAGAGTTGCGACAGTTTCAGCTCGCCCCCGAAAGAGGTCTCTCCATAAATGGTTGAGATAAGAGTGAATACTATAATTATTATTTTAATCCACATATATATCTCCTTGTGTAGGGACAAGGCATGCCTTGTCCCTACTAATACAAAATACTAAAATTCTCCTTGATAAATTTTTCTATAATACTTATCTAAATCTACTTTTTTCTTTTGATTATTTGAATTTTCAATGTCTAAATTCCATTTTAAAGGATTATTATTAATATATTTCCTGATATTCAATAATTCTTTTTCATTTCTGATAACATGTTCATAATAAGAGCGCTGCCATTTAAAGTCCTTTAAATCCTTATGCATTTCTCTAGATACGGCAGACTTAAATGAGCCGACAACTGTTGCTAAGGTCTCACATCGTCTTTTAGTTTATAGGGACAAGGCATGCTTCCAATACCCCTTGTGGGTACTTGTCCCTACTCCATTTAAAATACTAATAATCCCATGAACATGATTTGGCATAACAATAAATTCATCAAGTTTAACATAATTTATATGATCAGGTATTTCAGTCCAAATCTTTTCAACAATCTTTTTATGTTTAATCACAGTAAAAAAATCTTTATTTCTTTCTGTACATATTGTTATAAAATAACTTCCTGGTTTTGAATAATTATAGTTATGTAATCGTATATTCTTTCGCTTTTTCATAACAATTATTCTATCGGCTTAATGCATTCTTATTGAACCGGCTGTCCGGTATTTCAATATTGATCTTCAGCTCCTCCGTAAAGATCTCGGTTTTTGTATCATTTTTTGTGCTTTTCATGACTGAAGAGTAGGGAATATAGTAGTCACCCATCTTCTTGAAATCTTCCTGGACCATCTCCTTCTCCAGTTCATTCTTCCGGTAATATTCGATCTTTCGCAAGACCTTGATCTTCTTATCGATCCAGCTTAAAAGTTTATTGTAGCTGATACTCTCATTCTTTTTTGGCAGGGATTCCACTACATAACAGTCCTCACCTTCAAATTTTTCTTCCCGGATTATTTTAGAATTAAAATCCTCTCTCATAGATGACATCATTGAGATATCTTCATAGGAAAAATCACTCCCCTGCATCTTTGATTTTCTGGCAGAAGAGGCGATCCTCCGTTTTCTTCCTGTTTTTGAGAAGTAGACCCAGATCTCTCCGCCTTTAAAAAAGAGGAACTTGTCTCCTTTTACCCTGGCCGGTTTTAAATAGACAAAGAACATCTTATCATTGCCGTCTTTAGTATATGACCTGATCTGAAATTCCCTTGATTTACCGGTATAAAAATGAACGATCTGCTTTGACAGGGATTCCATTGTATCCGGTGTGCTGACATCGATGGATCTCTGTATCAGCTCATTACCGGTAAGCTTCATATCATCAGCAAAAATAGAGAGATTTATCAAAAATAGAATTGCTATAATAATATTTTTCATAATTCATTCCTCCTTATTTACCTTTTCTATTCTTCTTTTCAAGCATATCGATGATCACCGGAAGAAGGATCGTACTTAAAAGGAAGAGCAGTCCTATACCCACAAATAACGCGATCCCGAACTGCTGATACCCGACCATCCTGGAAAAACGCAGTGATCCGAACGCGATCATGGTTGTAACAGATGTCAGCATGACCGCTTTTCCGGTAGTCCTCAGGACCAGGGGGATACTGCCTCTCTTCTCAAGGCGATACCGGTGAATAATATGAACACCGTCATCGATCCCGATCCCGATGATCAAAGGAACGATCATGATCGTCATCCATGTAAAATAAATACCTGAAAGGACCAGGAACCCGAGGACCCAGATACTTCCAAGCACAAGGGGGACCAGTGAGATCAATGTATATTTCAAATTCCGAAAATCTATAAAAAGCAGAAAGATGATCACAATAAAAGCAACAATAGTAGCTCTCTTCCCCCCCGAGGCTGAGTAATTGATCACATCAAACATGAAGATAGGGGCCCCGGTCAGCCTGGGAGCAGATTTTCGAACATCACTTAAGAAAGGTGATTTAAACATGTTCTTCCAGATGGATTTAGCCGAATACACATTGACCAGAAAACTTTTCC
>JAHITG010000049.1 GCA_018817865.1 Spirochaetota bacterium | reverse complement strand
GTTTTATTGTTTTATATAATGTCCATCCAAAAGTGCTGGAAGTCTTTTCATTATTGGGATTTACAAAGTTTTTTAATATATGCGATACTTTTGAGGAAGCATTTCAGAAGGCACAGGAACTGATAACCGATAAAGTAGAGCCGGCATTAAGTGAAGCGGATGAAAAGGTTACATTTCCGTTTTCTTTTGAATGTAAAGTATGCGGAAAGAAATTAAAAGCATCAAAGCCGGGAAAGTACAGCTGTCCGTTATGTCAGTGTTCTATAAGTATCGACCCTAAAGGGCATATAACTTATCAGTAGAGAGGGGAATTCATATGGAAAAATTTCTAGTAAAAAGAGAGAAGTTTATCAGTAAGAAAATAAACCTGGAAAAGATCAGGGAATGTGTTGGCAAAGCCTTAGAGAAGAAATCAGTACATGAAGACGATATATACAGGATGCAGCTTGCCACAGATGAAGCCTGTAGTAATATCATTATGCATAATTATGATGAAGACACGAATAGACCTATCTTCATCAGTATTAAAGACCTGGGAGATAAGGTCTCTATTTTGATAGAAGATGAAGGTGATAAATTCAATCCCCTGGATATCACTGACCCTAATCTGGATCAGTATATTGAAAAATATAAGAAGAACGGCCTTGGAGTATATTTGATGCGGAGGCTGGTCGATGAGATCCGATACCATACAGCAGCAGAACAGGGAAATAAGATCGAGCTTATTAAATATTTGTCAAAATCCAAATGATCAATAAAAATAGAATTTTCCTGTCTCCAGGAAGATGCCAAGCTTTATGATAATAAGGTGATTCTTCCATAATCTGGAAAGATTTCTCTCCTTTTTAAGAATAACCCCATCATTACTTCTTTTTACTTTTATGATCTTGTTTTTGATATTTTTTATAAAGCTATCCGGTATTTTATTGATCACGATCGTATCTTTAATTCTGAGTAGCGGGAATTTTACATAATCACCCCTCTGAATAAGATCAGGATTGATTATTTTGTTATATTTTATGACAGAGGGGATGAACAATTTTGGATTACCCGTTAAAAGGACGATACTGATGATGGTGGAAAGGCTGTCCCCGCGTTTAACACGATAATAAAGGATATCATCATAAATGAACATATCAGCTTTTGTAATGGTTTCGGATATCCTGATCTTTTTTTTAAGGTCAAGTTCATATCGCTTCCATGATCCCCAGTTCCCCCATTGATCCCTTGCCATGATCGTAAAGAAATAATTGGTCCCTGTCAGATTTTCGTATTTTTTTTCTTTATCCGGAGAAATTATTCTTTCAAGGAGTGAAAACTTTCTGTCCGTGGCGAGATCAAAAGAGTATCCGACATTGTTTTCATCGATCCTCATGTCCCATTTAAATGAGGCGGTAAATGTCTCATCTGCCGTTTCATTAAGGTTGCTTTGGACAATACAGCTTATGTCCTTTATTTCCGGACCCGAATGGTCTATTTGAATTGGAAAGACAGAGGGTTGACTCCAGTTATTATTATAATCTACCGATCGTGCCATGAAATACCATTGGCCATCCTGAAGTTTTTTGTACAAGGTGTTGGTACGGGAACTGAAGTATTGCTTCGGGAGTTTATATTGAGGATCTTTTACGATCTTGTAATTATATCCTTTGATCCCGATATTATCGACCGATCGAAAGTGAAACCGGGGATTGTTGTTAGTTGACATGACATCCGGAGAATGAGTGGGTGATGTGATCCTTGGCGGAGTAGGCGCTATATCATCACCGGTAAGGATAACTTTGAAGTATTTTGGTTCACTCCAGTTACCCAGCATATCAACACCTTTAACATTAAAGAACCAGACACCCTCCTTAAGGTTCCTGATCAGTCCGCTCTTCTTTTTTGTCATTATCTTTGAAGGAAGTTTCGTCAGGATCTTTTTTGATATTTGATAGGAAAATCCTTTTACGGGATTATGATCGAAATATTTGAAGGTAAATTTAAGGTCATAATTGTTTTTTCCCCCCTGGATCGGCTGGGTTATGAGATCAGTGATATTAGGTCCGCTGGTATCGATCCTCACACTGTAGTGAGTTGTTTCACTCCAGTTATCATTTTTATCGACGGCTCTTAAATGAAAAAAGTTGATCCCATCCGGGATATTCTGGAATTCCATTTTGTAATCAGAATATTCATAATTAATAATATCGGGAACCGTAGCAGGATCATTATCCATTATATAACTGAAACCTTTAATGCCGGATTCATCTATGATCTTCCTGGCAAAGAGGCGAACATCCCGTTTATTGACCCATTTGTTTTGGGGATGGGTTGTTGAATATACAATTGGTTTTAAAACAGTATTGTCCTCCTGCTTGAAATAGATCCTGATTCCTTTATCGTTCTTTTCCTCCCATACCGGATACAGGGAATTGCTGATCTTAGACAGGGAGATCCTCTTTGAATTATCTTTTGAAACGGTGAACTGGATTTCTTTCCCTAATTTTTGAGTGGGAATATTCAGGCGTCGATAGAACAACTCGCTGTTCTCTTTCCTGTAATCATACCAGAAAATATAGAGGTCTTGATTTTTCAGGACAGGAACAGCAAAATAGGAATTAGCAGAAGTATCACTTATCTGTTTATCCTCGTCTTCATCTTCCCATTTTATGGTATCTTCATCAACAATACTTCCCTTCTTCATATAAATATCCCAGTCATCCTCTTTATCGCTTTCCCAGAAAAGATAGAGTTTCATAAAGAACGGATCAAGGATCAGGGAAGGTCTTGAGTCATTAAATGTGTTATCAGTTAATTTGTCGGGTTTGGACCATGTCTGCCCCAGGTCCTGACTTAAAGAAAAATAGAGTTCATCATCAATGGCTTCGTTTTTATCGGAGGACTGCCGGTCCTGCCATACCAGGTAGATATTATCCTTCAGAAAGACAACGGAAGGAAAGAATATACCGCGCGTTAAAGATGTAATGGTCTCTACGATGGTATGAGTTCTGCTCCAGGACTTTCCTTTATCAAAGCTCACCATGTGATAAAGGGTAAAGACCTTTTTATACTCGCGGTGAAAGAAGAGATGAAGATTTTTTTCTTCATCTCTTTCCAATTTTGGGAGGCAGGCAAAGGGATCAATATCCGGTATTTTTT
>JAHITG010000530.1 GCA_018817865.1 Spirochaetota bacterium | reverse complement strand
TGTCAGATAAAATTGAAAAGTGCACTCTTTTTTAAAGATTTAAAGCTTAAAAGTGCACTCTTTTAAGACCTGTTTTTACTTATTTAAAGTTGAAAAGTGCACTTATTAAAAATACTGTAAACCTTCTCATTTAATTTAGTTTCCCTGAATTTCACTTCCATATTATCATATATTTAACCATTCAACAGGAGGAGGTTTAAAATCATGGGAAAACATTTACACAAGAATTTTGATGATGATTTCATCAAGTCTCTTTTTCAAAAGTATTTAATGAAACAATTATCCGCTAATCAAATATTGGATATTTTACAAATTAAGCGGAGAAGATTTTTTATTCTGTTAAAAAAATTTAAAAGTAGTCCTGATAATTTTACTGTTGCTTATCAAAGAAAAAATCAAAAGAGAATTAGTCAGGAATTAGAAAATATCATCTTGAAGGAATTAGCTTTAGATAAAAAATTGATTCGCGATAGAAATATCCCTTTGACTAGTTATAACTATTCTTATATCAAACATCGTATTGAGGATAAATATCACTTAAAAGTATCCTCTCCTACTATTATTAAAAGAGCTAAAGAAAATGACTTTTATCTTCCTAAAAAAGAAAGGAAAAAACATGATCGTGAAGTTTTAACCAATTATCCTGGAGAATTAATCCAGCATGATTCCTCTCATCATCTTTTTGCTCCCTATTCCGGCGAAAAGTGGTACTTAATAACCTCTATTGATGATTATTCCAGATACATCTTATATGCTAAATTCTTGAAAAAAGAGACAACATGGGCTCATATTATGGCTCTAGAGAGCACTGTTTCCGGATATGGCATACCTTTAAAGTATTATGTTGATTGCCACAGTATTTTTAGATTTGTTCAGGGAAGAGATAGTGCTTGGCGAAATCATAGAAAACTGACAGATCAGGCTACCCCTCAATTCAAACAAGTATTAAATGATCTAAATATAGATATTGCATATGCTTTATCTCCACAAGCAAAAGGAAAGATTGAGAGGCCATATCAATGGATGCAGGACCGAGTTATCAGAACCTGTGCCAGAGAAAATGTTAAGGATATAATAAAAGGTCAAAATATTCTTGGGGCTGAAATAGATCGATATAATAACAAACAGAAACATAGTACGACTGACGAGGTTCCCGTCAAACGGCTTCAAAATGCTATCAGAAATAATCAAAGTTTATTTCGAGAATATAAAATATCAACACCTTATCAAAGTTCAAAAGATATATTCTGTTTAAGAGATAAGCGTATAGTTGATCCTTATCATAAAATAAGTATAAAAAATCAACAGTTAAAGATAAGGGGAGTACCATTAAGAGAGCAAGTGGAGATAAGGATAGTTCCTGATATGCAAAAAGGTGTTTCGGAATTAAGATTCTGGTATAAAAACAAGCTGGTTGATCTTCATACCATGAAAAATTCTGATTTGGACATAGTGCAGTTTTGAAATTTAAAGCCTCAAATAAAGCTGAAAAGTGCATTAAAACAGAATGCACTTTTCAGCTTTAAATAGTGCACTTTTGAAATTTTCCCAACAGCTGTTTTTTAGGAAAAGTTGTGTTCGAAAAGGAATTAAAATTCATTACATAAAAGAACCGGGACAGGTACAATATTGTACCTGTCCCGGTTCTTTGCGATTCTTTGCTAAAAGATCTTAAGCTTTTTCTTTGGCAGATAGTCCTTGAGCCTCTTATCCTTCATCTTAACTTTTTTCAGATAAGCTAAATTGGTCCGGATCATCTCATCCAGCTGATTCAGTCCTTTATTGAATATCTCTTTAAGATGAAGCAGAACCTCCACAATATCCAGAATATTGAAACCGGCCTTTTTATCATATATAAAATATTGTTTATTAAAGCATTCCTTGTTCATCTTTTCCATTACAAGGCGGAGCATGTTCTCATAGATCCTCTTTTTTGTCTTCTGATACTGAAAAAAATAACTCTTTAACTGCATTACAAGGTGAAAGATCGACCTCTCCTTTTCCCAATAAACAGCATTTAAAATATGATCTTTATCCTCATCTTTTATGATATATTTTCCTTTAAAAGCAAATTCCTTTAAAGGCCTAAAAAGAGAAAAATGATATATAAGATCTCCAAAAACGGTTTTAATTTGAACTTTAATTCTCTTGTCATTACTGATATTCAGTAATTCCAGAAATTTCTGATCGCTTTTCTGTTCCACGCTCTTTTCATTATCAGAAAAGACCTCTACAGAAAATTCCTTCTCTGTCAAATTATAACAGGTAAGCACATTACCTTTATATCGTACAATTACAGGAAGTATGCTCACAAGTGACCCGGTCTGGGCAGAAAGCTTATCTCCATCAGCATAAAAAATACTCAAACGGTCAAGATTATTGTGAACATGTCCGGGAAGAGAGGTTATACCGGAGGTCTGAAAAATATCGACCTGTTCTTCCGGAGCCGTAAGTTCTATCGATCTTTTATCCTCTACTTCCAGGAGGTCTCGCCATCTCTCATAATGGACTGAAAGAGGTATCTCTTTCTGATGAGTGTATAAAAAAGAATCCTTCTCATCCATAACCTTTAGGGGTATATCATCATTGGAAATGATCGAATCAGGCATGAATATTTTATCATCTTCAGTTTTATAAAGAGAGACTACAATTTCTGCTTCATATGCTTTCCTTTCTTTATCATCATTAATAGCACCGATAATCAAATGTATCCTGTCTGTACGGGGCATTTTAAACTGAATGATCTCATCTTCATATATTCTGTGGGTCTCTTCCATCTGTATGCTTTCCTTATTGACAAAGAGCAGAACAGATGTTTTCATATACTCGTTAAACTTTATTTGCAGATACTCATTATCCACATGAATGATCTTAAAAAAATCTCCGGTAGAAAATAATCTTTTTATATAAAATTTATTCTCCTTCTTTCCGGATGAAACCTTATGTATCATATTCACGATTTGTTCATTCTTCAACTTGAATTCCATTAAATAACTGCCGTTATAGATAAATTCAGGAACTCTAAATTCATAGTCAGGGGTGAGCTTGAAATTTTTGATCTTATACTTTGATATCTTCTTTTTTTCGAAAACAAACGGTATTCCAAATTTTACCTGGAAGTAACTCCTGATAATTGTTCCTATCTTTTTCTGGGCTTTGTCCGTCTCTTCCAGTTCTATGGTCTCAAACTCTGAAAACAATTTCTCGATCTTTTCCCATCTTTTATCAGGCAAAAAGGATCTGATCTGCTCGATCCTGTTCTTAGTTTCGCCTTTAAGAGCAACCGTAACAGTATAGTCATCTATACCGCCCAATATTTCCCGGGACTCATCAAAGCTTATAAGAAAGAGCAGGTCAAAATCAAAAATGATCTCCATTAGAGTTAAAGCCAGTTCACTATTCTCTTTCATCAGATTCTCCATGAAGAGCACTTCATCTTTTGTCTTCATGGCTTTAATGGTGTCGATGATCTTCACCATGCCCATTGCATTATATCTGTTTTCCAGTTTTATCTTTAAAAACCTCTGGAATTCATTATCCTTTATATCTTTTTTAAATAATTCACTTAAAGGAACATACAGCTCTTCAACCTCTTCCTCAGATTCTGTCAAGACGGTATTATAGGCCGGAGTGAAATTATTTAAATCAGTATAATTAACTTCCAGTTCATCCTTATACTCCTGTGGAAACAGAGAAAATTTAATTTTATTCTTTGACTTTTTTTGATCGATAATATACTTTGCCAGATCATTCTTCCTGATCCGCAGAAGAGTAAAAAATTTAAACTTATGCTCTACATAGAACATGATCCTGTATTGACCTGTATGAAAAAGATCAGCTCTGAGGATCTTGTATTGGTCTGTTTTCTGAAAGGCTGTATCACTGTGAAAGCTGATATTATTTTCCTCATCGAGTATGATCAATGAAAGATCAAATGATATATAATCTTTATTGAAGACAATGAATTGAATCTTTTCATTCTCGTAATATGTCTCATCCAGGAAGAGGATCTCAATAGTTTCATCAGGCACAGCCGGGTCAACCAGGCTCACATTTTTATCATCATAATTGAGTTCGAACAATATATTAGGGATGATCTTCTGTTCCCAGATTGTATTGGCTGAATAATATTTTTCATCTCTGGATCTGAATTTCACAAGCTGTGTCTGATTATTCCGGATGTTAAAAAAAGAAAAGTATTTTCCCTGGTAATTATTTTCCATAAAGCATTTAATAAATTTGATAGAAACTAAACCGAACAGTCATAAAATAAATTTTTCCGGCTTGGATACTCTCTTAATTGCCTTTATCCGTCAAGGAGATGCCTGCTAATATTATTTATAACAATGATCCGCCGTCTCTATCTTTTCTTTTTAGAATTAAACTCCACTTAGTTGCTTATGATCTGTTTTATCATTAGAGAGCACTATCTTCAACCGTAATTTCTGAGCTCGAATAACCGCCAGGTTTCCCTGTTTGATCTTACTTAAATTTACTTCAAAGATCTCCCCATTCCTAGGAGCCGTAGGAATGACCACTTTTATTTTTGTGGGCCGCATAATATATCCCTTCCCGTCACAGATCGGACAGTAATGGTCGCGGCTCTGACATTCCCAGCAGGGCAGTTTTGTCGGTACAGCTATCTCAATGATTCCGCCTTTCTGTGCTTCATAATAATCCACAACAACTTCTATATCATATTTAATATCATTCTTCTCGCGGAAACGCTTGGGAATAGTACTTAAAAAAAATCCCCTCTTTGCCAAAACACCGAGTGACCGCGAATAGATGATCTTTATCTCCTTCTTTTCATCTACTGCTAAATCCCCGGCTTGAGCCTTGAACCGAACCTTCATTAATCTTTCATTATATTCTATCCGTCTCTTTTTATCTGTTAATGTTTTATAAGCCCTGGTTATTAAATTAAACATGGGTAAAGCTTTCTCTTCATGACTCACATCCGGATGATACTTCTTGGCCAATTCCCGATATTGCTGTTTGATCTGCTCCATTGATGAAGTAATAGACACATTTAATATTTCATAAAAATTTTTCATTATATAAAAAGTATGATAATTGAGGAAAAGCTTTATGTTTTTATTTATTCATTTCAATGATCAGTTCCACTTCAGATTCACTTAAATTCAGACTTTTAGCGATCTCAGCTATGGACCATCCCTGTTTCATTAAACGCAGAACAGCCTTGCTCTTTTCGTTTTTCGGCTCATAATTTACTGATGGGGGAGCCATCTCTTCCACACCCATCGGCCCTTTAATGCTGTCCATCGCCGTAACTATGTTCCCGATCCTGCCGTCCGCTTCTTTGATCAATCGCTCCATCTCCTTCTGTTGCGATACAAGGGTCTCGCGCATCTTCTGTATCTGTTTGATCCTGGTCTCAATATCCAGCCGTAACTCATCCAGTTCCTCGAATTTAGACAAGGCTTCTTCGATCTTACTCTCCGTACCGGAAACCTCAAGCACTTTGTCTTCAACCTCTTTGATATATTTTGACAACCTGTTGTTCCTCTTGGAAAGATCATCAATATCTTTATCATAAAGCTGGAAGCGTTTGTTGATCTCCTCTATCCTGTTTCCGGCTACTGTCACAGAATTCAGGATATCCCGCACTATTTTATCTTTTTTATTAAGAGTGTTTACATCTGTTTCGATCTTTTTATAAGTATCGTTTAAATGATCCACACGAACCTCAACATCTTTTACCATATCTTTTTCATTATTGATCTTTACGATCTTATTATCTACTTCTTCAAGGTCTTTACCCAGTTCATTGATCTTCTCCAGCAGCTTATCTACGATCTTTTTTCTTGCATTAAGCTCATTGTAGGAGGTTTTTACCTCATTCGCAAATTTCATTAAATTACCCATTTCCTTTTCTACTTTACCAAAGTATAGCTTCTCTTTTTTCAGTTTCTTAATATATGTTTCAAAAGATTTTATATCATGATCAAGCTGACCCTTGATCTTGTTGATATCATGGAAGACCTGGGTCTGCTTTAAAAATTCCTCTATCTGCTTCTGTATCTTGTCGATCCTGTCACTGAGATGCGATATCTTGGAAAACTGATTTTCAAGCAATTTGTTCCCCTCAATGGTCAAGCGCTTTTCGATACTCTCTATCTGACTTACTACTTTTTTCATTCGGTTATTGGAATCTTTTATGATCTCATCTTCACTCTTCTTCACAACTTCATCTACCTGTGACATCCTTGTGCTGATCTGTTCATCAAATGTTTTTATCAGCTCGTTTATTTTTCCGATCGCTACATCCTGGCTGCCCTTTAGTTTATTCTCTATGGTTGCAATTTTATTCTCAAATTTCTCTACTTTGCCATAGTAGGAATCAATGATCTTTTTCTCTGCGTCAGATACATTCCCGGATATTTTACTGATCCTGGATGAAACACTAGCGATCTCATCCTGTACGGATTTCAGCAATTTTTTTTCAAAATTAACAATACGGGTTTCCTGTGAATTTAATTTTACATCAACATTTTTATTAAAAATCTCCATGCGGGACTTGGCCTTATCAAGGATCTTATTCTCCAGTTCAATAATATTTCTTTCGATAAGCCGTAAAGAAGAGTTTATATCATTAAGTTTGATCTTTGACCCTTCTACAAGTTTGGACTCTTTCTGGGAGACAAGAAGCTCAAACTCGTCCAGCCTCTTATCAAGAAGCATTATTTTACTTTCACTTTTACTGAGCATCTCTTTTTCAAGACCGGAATACTGCTTTTTAATCTTTGATATTTCTTCCCTGAAGTTTACAACATCTTTATTGATAGTATCAAGATGTTTCTTCCGGATATCCTGAAATCCCGCTTCAAGACTGCTGATATTGGCACTCAGTTTCTCATGCATTTGCCCGATATCATTATTCAAGATTTCAGTTTTTTGAGCAATGATCTTAATGCTATTCTCCCGTTCCATCTTCTGTTTATCAATAGACTTATCCAGTTTGTGAACTGAATCTGCCATAAAATCTTCAAGTTTCTTCAGATACTCATCGGTGATCGTTCTGATCTGAGTGATCTTTTCCTCTTTTGTGGATTCTATGGATTCTATTACATTCTCAAACCTGATGCTGAATCCGCTGAACAGCTCTTCCTGCTCATTTTTGTACTTATCAACAATAGAACTGACCTTATCACTCATCTCTTTATCCAATACTCTTGTTTTATCCGAGAGGCTCTGAATGTCTTTCTGTGATTTATATACCAGTTTTAATCTTTCCTTTAAAATCTCAACATTCTCATTGGTTTTTATAGACAGTTGATTTAGAAATTTTGTCTGCTCTTCGATTTTCTTTAAATTTTCTTCTTTCTCAATAAACTCATTCTGTTTCAGGTGAGCGCCTTCCCATTTCTGTTCAAGTTCTTTTAAAATACCTTCCGTCCTTTTTAAAAAGATCTCAAGGTCTATTGTCGAATCATGAATTTCCTGCTTTTTATTTTGTATGATCTTTTCGAGGTCATCAGCGGCTTTTTCTGCAAATCTTTTTACTTTATTGATCTTAAGATTGGCTTTATCCATCCTGCGGAAGATGAGTATCAATACCAGACAAATAAATAATATTAGGACACCTGACATGATATAATCTTACTGAATTCTAAATACTTGTCAAATAAAAATTGTATTCGCTGACAGTAAAAAAGCATTATCAAATATCCGGCAAACGAATTTTATCATTAACTGACTATAAAAAGAACACCTCAAAGTCTGATTCCCTTCCAAAATCCCAAATGCATTGCTAAATGCATTTGGGACTAAAAAAATAAAGTTAAATTCCAAAAATACAATGTGAATTGCATTTTTGGAATTATTCGGTTATTTCTTTTTTAAAAAAAATTTGACATTATAGAAAAAAAGACTATATTCCTATGACAATTTTAAATGCTGGTGTAGCTCAGTGGTAGAGCAGGCGCCTTGTAAGCGTCTGGTCGGGGGTTCAAATCCCTCCACCAGCTCACTTGGGCAGGTGGCAGAGCGGTCAAATGCAACGGGCTGTAAACCCGTCGGTCGACGACCTACGGTGGTTCAAATCCATCCCTGCCCAATTAGTTAATAGAAAATGGCAGATAGAATCTTTCAAATATTAAATATCTTTCATTAAAAATCTTTATGGGCGAGCAAAAGAGAATCGCAAGATAGTAACAGATCTTTATTTATCTTTATCAGAAGCTTTCAGTTGCAGATAATCTTTAAAGAATTTCGGTTCAGGTTTAAGTTTTTTTGTGTAGTATACATCATTCAGATAAACAGTAGCGCCATCCTGGTTCAAATGTGATTGGAAGAGAACGGCAAATCCCCCTATAATATTCTTCAGATCCTTCTTTCGCAGATCGATCTTATACAATTTCCATTTCTTTGATAAAGCGATGATTCCGCTTGTCGCTTCATCAGAATCTCCATATGGCCCTTTTACCCCTCCGATCTTAAATTCTATCAATTCATTCCCCTTACTTCCTCTTGCATAGAAATAGAGAAATCTGGCTTTGGATAGGTCATATCCGCCTCTGTCATTATCACCCCAGTTATTGGGAGGCCACTGCCAGAATATTCCGGCCCAGCCGTAATTCTGATCTTCAAAAGTAGGTTTATAGGCGATCCGCATACATTTTTTAAAACTATAGGGATCCTCTACTTTTAAGATCTTGATGTTCACAACATCACCCAGGTATCCTGATAATGCAAAATAGGAAATACTTAATTTGTTTGAATAAATATAGAAGGGGAACTTACTGATCCGCACTCCCCTGAACTCTTTATTCCCTTTTCCGCGATCGACACGGGCATCCGCTATAGTGACAGCCATTAAGAGAACAAGTATTACTGCAATCTTTTGAAATTTAAAAAACTTTTTAATAACAACCCCCTTATTATTTTAAAAAGTTCTATTAAAATAATATATCAATATACTTTATTATTCCACATCTTTTTTAACCGGTCATAGATCAGCCTTGGCTTACGCGTATCTATTTTATTGGTCTTTGATCTTACAACTTTAAAAATACCGAACCATTCCTCCTGGACATTGTTCGGCTCATCCGCGGTAAAATCCAGCCAGGCCGCATTCGGCCATGTGCCTGTGACATCATGTTCATTAGGATGACCGTAATCATACTTCCACCATTCATCCGTCCATTCAAAGACCATACCGCCCAGGCAGATCCCATGCGGATTCTGATAAAATGTATTCTTGAAAATATCCTTCCACATGCTTTCTATGAACTTGGCTTGACCTTTTTCGTCCTCTTCTTTCTTTTTAGTGTTATATGCATCATAGCCGAATTCCGTAATAAGAATAGGCATCTTGATCCTTTTTGTAAAGGACCAGACGCTGGAAAAATTCCGTGCCTGATAATAATTGAGCCCGATAAAGTCAGCATGAGGAAGATTATCCTCTATAGAATTAAAAAACTCTGTCTTTCCCAGGCTTATACCGACCGGATGCATATCATCGATCTGATGGATCTCTTTGATCACATTATTAACAAACTGAAATATGATCTCGGCTCTCCCGATGGCCCGTTTGTACGGTGAAGGAAGCTTTTCGATCTCTTCTGTCTCCCAGTTAGACCTGTTATCATAAAAGTAATAATCGATCTCATTCCCCACCAGCCAGAGTAAGATCCCGGGAGTATCCTTATATTCCCTTACCATATCAAGGATCTTCTCTTTTGCCTTGTCCAGTTCCTCCTGCGATGCAAAATCCACACCATGCATATCAAGGGGCAGAGGGAAGACCGTATTGATCGAATACAGTTTATACATCTGACGGATAAATTTTTTACAGGAATCCGGATCAGATCCGCTGGTATAGATCCGGATGGTATTTACTCCCATACTATCCATAAGATCTCCATCCTGGAGCCAGGGTTTATTTTCATCGTTGAACATATTAAAATTGTAAGGAATTTTTCCGATCGGGATAGGAGAATAGCATACCCCTTTAATAATAAAGGGGGTATTACTGTTATCCAGTAATACCCACCCTTTATTACTCATATTTACTATGCTGATTCCATAAGCAAAACTATTTACTGTGCATAATATGATCTGTAAACATATCAGTATAAATCTCATTAAAACTCACTTATTTCTTATCTTCCTTTGCCTGAACTAGTTTTTCAGGTTTTGCTTTTTCTGTAAAATGGACCTCATCAATATAAAATGTACATCCATCCGGATTAGCTGTACTTGCAAAAACCGTACAGAACCCGCCGTTTATATAGGTAAGATCCAGCCCTTCCAGGTCGATCTCAAATAACTGCCATTTCTTAGTTAATTCAACGGTTCCGGTAGTAGAAGCGGCACTGTCAGAATACTGACCTGTGATACCGCCTACCTTAAACTCAACAACTTCGCCGCCTTTTTCACCTCTGGCATAAAAGAAAAGTTTTTTT
>JAHITG010000529.1 GCA_018817865.1 Spirochaetota bacterium | reverse complement strand
TTTACGTCTTCCATCATTTCTTTAATTGATTTACCCATTTAATTTTTCCTCCGTTGTTTTTAGATTAGCTACAGGTTTATAAATAAAATTTATTTTATATCCCATAACTATTTTATTGATGATATTCCTGTCTTCAGCCCTACTCATTACGGCGGGCTTCATGCGGTGATAAATAATAATATCATGAGCGAGATAGACCTCTATGCATCAGCATTTCCTGTCCAGTACGGCTCAGCAACCGGGGCCGTGATCGATATCAATACGCTGGATGAGGTGAAAGAGTTTGACGGGTATACGGATCTCGGATTGTTATCTGCTTCGTTCCTGATTATGTCCCCTTTTTACAGCGATGATGAGAGTTCATTTAATATTGCCTGGCCGTCCTACCGGCATGATCCTGATAAGAATGATAAAAAAGGGTATTTTATTGCCTCTGCCAGGTACGGGTATTTTACCCTGGCTCTAAGACTGGTGGATCTATTAATTGAAGATGCCCCGAATATTGTCCCGGAGTACTGGGACTATCAGGTGAAGCTTAAATATTATTTGGGCCGTTCTCATTCTCTGTCCATGCTTTTTTTTGGAAGCAGTGACTATTTAAAGCTGGGCCTTGAGACTGACGAAGAAAAAGCCAGAAAGGAGCAGGAATATAATGACGATCCCCTTCTCCTCTCCATAGAGTTCAAGACGGATCAGCAGTTCAATACCCAGGGGATATACTACACTTTTGAACCTTCGAAAAGATTTCAGAATACTTTGATGGCTTATGCCTCCCTGAACAGGATCAGGCAGTATGTTTTTTTTGAGGGGGAGAATTTTCCGGAAGCTCTTAACGGCATTAATATTGAAGCATATCCCGATATCTTCGGACTCAAGAACAAGACCAGGGCAGAATGGTGGGAAGACCATGGAGAGATCAGGATCGGATTGGAGTATGCTTTTTTTAAATTTATTGCATCGGGAAAGTCCCTTTATGTTTACGAAGGCAAGGCAGGGCAGGGCGCTTTTCAGAGAGGAGAGGCGGATGAGCTTTTCTATACTTATGAACTGGATGAAGATATTGAGAATGAATTAGTAGGAGGGTATGTAGAGAATAAATTCACATTTGGCGGTCTGCAATTCGTTCCCGGCATCAGGAGCGATTATCTGGATCGTTCCAGGGTATCGACCATTGATCCCCGGTACAGGATAAGCTATGAATTCCCCTTTCAGACAACCCTCTCGGTTTCTTACGGTCATTACAGTTATTTCTTCCAGGTGAATCCAAGGAATTTCAACAGTAATATTGATCTGGCCAAGCTGGGCAGTATCTTGAAACCGGAGCGGGCCATTCACAGGGTCGTGGGCCTGGAGCAGAGGATCGATCTTTTTACGGTTAAGATAGAGACATTTTTAAATGATTTTTTCGATCGGCCCCGGCAGTTCCCCCATACAGAGGCTGACGGGACTTTTTTACCGGGTCTCTCCAGCGGAAGGCTGGAGACAAAGGGATTTGAGTTCCTCCTGCGCAAGGACAGGCGGGAAAGCTCTGACGGATTATTCGGTTGGCTCAGCTATACCTATACCAGGGCACGGGAAAAGTCCAACCTTCCCGTTGAGCCCGGTTATGCAGGGGTCGCATCCAATGTGGTGGGTGATCCCTATGGTGATATATGGATCACTTCCGGTAATGAACAGATCCATTCTTTAAAAATAACCAGCGGGTATATTTACGGGAGAAGTACCTTTAGCGCAAAATTTCAGTTTTATACGGGCCGGCCGTATACTCCAATAACAGCATCAGAATTTGATGAAGAGTACTATAATTTAAGCGGGGTTTCGCGATACCTTCCGATATATGGGGAACGGAATTCTGCCCGGTACGACATGTTTCACCAGCTGGATGTCAGATACAGTTTCAAGACTTTTTATTCATGGGGGTATGTGAGCTGGTATATTGAAATAATAAATGTCTATAATAATATACAGAAAGATCAGCAGGATTTTGATAAGACCAGGCCTTATCAGGAAGGCGTAAATCCTGTGCTGAAAAAACCGGATACCAGTTTATCCCTTTTTCCGGGTTTTGGCGTTGAGATAAAATTTTAATGAGGTGTTCTATATGAAGAAAAAAGGAAAATGGATCATTTTAGCAGTTATATTTGTTGTTATAGCACTCTTTTCATCCTGCACTACAACTCCGGTGGGGGTCACATCTTCGATCACACCATTACAGAACAGGAAGATCATTACGAATCTCGGGCCGGTCCAGGGGAAGGACAGCACATTTGTCCTTCTGGGTCTCTGGATGTTCGGCAGACCGGAGATGGATCTGGCTATCAGGAGGGCGCTTGAGAAAAAAGGCGGAGACAGCCTGATCAATGTGAAGAGTTATGAGACTACAAGCTGGTATATCCTTTTCGGGTTTAATACGTTTATTATTGAGGGAGATGCAGTTCTATTTAAAACTGAGGAGATAAAGAAGGATGAAAAGAAATAAGTCATTTATTATCTTTTTACTTGGTTTTGTTTTATCAGGATGCACCATCCATTCTTATAATAAGGGACTGACAGCTGAAGCAGAACCCATTGCGAATAGAGAGTATGAAGTGATCGATACGGCTGAAGGTTCCAGCAGCAGTTTTCGTCTGTTATGGCTCTTTCCGGTAACAACACCGGCTGACTATAATGCTGCGATCCGGCAGGCAGTGAACCAGGAAGGCGGGGACAATCTTATTGATGTGCAGTACTGGTACGAGAGGCAGCATTGGATCATAGGAACGGTTGATATCCTTTATGTAAAAGGAAAGGTCATACGGTATCTTGAGTAACCTGTAAGGTATCAGATGGAGGGTGTATTAATTATAGCTACTTCGTCCTTTTTACCAGGTGCTCTTTCTGCTCCCGGGTAAGTTTCTTCAATTCTATCTCTTTATTAAAAGCACATTTATAATATTTATATTTTTTGAACCACGCCAGTTTGACCGGTTTCCTGGCCCGTGTATATTTTGCCCCTTTTCCGCTGTTGTGCTTTTCGATCCGCTTTTCCAGGTCTGAAGTGTGTCCTGTATAATAGGTGCCGTCACCGCATTCCAGAATATAGGTAAAATAATGTGCTTTGCGCTGTAGGCCTCTTCTTTTTTTCATTGAATATCATGCGCTCTTTTTATTGGCCCTGTTGTCCCTCTTGCGTTTTGTGTGGTCCAGGAGCTTTTTCCGCATTCTTAAATTATGGGGTGTTACCTCTAAAAGTTCGTCATCTGAAATATATTCCAAAGACTGCTCAAGGCTGAATTCCCTGGGAGGCGCCAGGTTAATGGCATCATCTGACCCTGATGCCCTCGTGTTTGTTAATTTTTTGCCTTTACAGACATTCACTACAAGGTCATCTTCACGGTTATTCTCGCCTACGATCATCCCCGCATAAACCTTGACCCCGGCTCCGATGAAAAGTTCTCCCCTGTCTTTTATGTTGTCAAGGCCGTATCCTGAGGAAGTTCCGTCTTCCAGTGCGATAAGTGAGCCTGTCTTCCTTCGCGGAATATCCCCTTTATAGAATTCATATTCATAAAAACTGTGATGCAGTATCCCGGTTCCCCTGGTATCTGTCATCAGTTCATTACGGAATCCGATCAATCCCCGTGCAGGTACATTGAACTCAAGACGCGTATTTCCGTCTCCGCCTTTTATCATATTGATCATATGGCCTTTACGCATACCCATCTTTTCAATAACAACTCCGGCGAATTTATCATCCACATCAATAATAGCATGTTCAATGGGTTCTGTCACTTTTCCGTTCAATTCTCTGAATATTACTTCCGGTTTTGAGACTTGAAGTTCATACCCTTCACGGCGCATGTTCTCTATGAGGATCGCCAGCTGAAGCTCTCCCCGGCCTTTCACGACAAAATGATTTCCGTTATCTGTTTTTTCTACTTTCAGGCTGACATTGGTCTGCAGTTCTTTTTCCAGCCTGTCCCAGAGGGTCCTTGAAGTGACCTTGCTTCCGTCTTCACCTAAAAAGGGTGAATCATTTGCCATGAAGGTCATCGCCAGGGTGGGTTGATCAATATCAATAAGCGGTAACGGTTCCGGATGGTCTCTGTGAGCCGCAGTCTCCCCGACATCCAGGGTATCCATCCCGGCCAGAACGACAATATCTCCGGCAGAAGCTTCTTTTACTTCCTTTTTTTTCAGGCCCTCGAATACAAATATTTTTGTAATATTGTAAACCATACGTTTTCCGTCCCTTTTCAGGAGTACGATCTCCTGACCCTGGGAGACCTTCCCATTATGAATTTTTCCGATCCCCATCTTGCCCAGATAATTATCATATTCGATAGTTGAAGCCAGCCATTGAAATGGTTTTTCCATATTCCCTTGAGTGTCCTCTACATATTTTATGATCGTATCGAATAGAGGGATGAGGTCATGATTTTTATCTTCTATCTCATATTTTGCGATCCCGTCTCTTGCGGAAGCGTACAGTATTGGAAAATCAAGCTGCTGGTCTGTGGCATGAAGGTCAACAAAAAGATCAAAGATCATATCCAGTACTTCATGCGGACGGCTGTTGGCCCTGTCGATCTTATTTATAATGACGATCGGTTTAAATCCGTGCTCAAGGGCTTTCTTTAAGACATATTTAGTCTGCGGCATTGGGCCTTCGAAAGCATCCACCAGTATCAGTACAGAATCGACCATTTTCAATATCCTTTGTACTTCTCCGCCAAAATCAGCATGGCCGGGAGTATCCACAATATTGATCTTATAGTCTTTGTAGTGGAATGAGGCGTTCTTGGAAAAGATAGTTATTCCCTTCTCTTTTTCAAGGTCATTGGAATCCATGATCCTCTCATCCACTTTCTGGTTATCACGGAATACACCTGTCTGTTTTAACACGGCATCAATAAGTGTTGTTTTTCCGTGATCAACATGCGCAATAATTGCTATATTCTTTATTTTCTGCATTTTTAATTATTTCTCCCGGTCTGATAATAGGTTCCCAAATTGTAATACAATTAAAAGCAGTGTCAATTTTTTTTACTTTAAGTCTTAAAAGTGTTTGATATTCCCGTTGGATAGACAATTATATTCGATCCTGAAAGACTGACAAGCTTCCTGCTTGTCATTAAAAAGAGAGTCTGCTGCTCTTAAAAAAAAAGCCCGGTTAAAACCGGGCATTCAAGCATATTTATAGTTTTACTACATTAACTGCTTGCTGGCCTTTAG
>JAHITG010000528.1 GCA_018817865.1 Spirochaetota bacterium | reverse complement strand
TGGCCGTCAAGAGGATAACAGGGATTTTTACAAGTTTATCACTTGCCTTGATCTTCTCAACGAGCTGATACCCGTCCATGTCTGGCATCATAACATCGCTGATAATAAGATTATAATTTCCGCTTTTTAAAAGTTTCAGGGCATCTTTTGCTGATAATGCCTTTGATACTTTATACCCCTTACCTTGAAGGCTTAATGCCAGAGACTCAAGATTTACTTCGATATCATCCACGATCAACAGCTTCTCACCCTTCCCCTTGGGATACCGCTTCAGATCTTCACTCTTATACTCCTCCTCAGCTAAAAAGCCTTTGATAGAAGGGTCAAAATCCCGTTCCTTCTTCCTGCGTTCAACCGTGATATCTTCTTTTTCCATGGGGCCTGCAGGAAAGTATTCAGGCTCTTTCTCCTCTT
This sequence comes from Spirochaetota bacterium, assembly GCA_018817865.1. Lineage (GTDB taxonomy): Bacteria > Spirochaetota > JAHITG01 > JAHITG01 > JAHITG01 > JAHITG01. The sequence continues at coordinate 3,893 of JAHITG010000528.1, read as the reverse complement.
TAAAGACAGATACTTCCTTGAACTCTTTTGTTGAAAGTGTAAAATGTAAAGTGGATCCTTTTCCCAAGGTGCTCTCAGCCCAGATCGTTCCGGTATGAGCAGTAACGATCTTTTTAGTAATGGCCAGGCCCAGGCCTGTCCCTTCAAATGATCTTGTAGCGGAACCGTCCGCCTGCCTGAATTCATCAAAGATCACTTTCAGGTCCTCTTTTTTCATACCGATCCCCGTATCCTGTACAGACACCTGTATATACCCGTCTTTTTTATCATACGATCTTGCTGAAATACGCACTGATCCTTTACTGGTAAATTTTACTGCATTCCCGATCAGATTGATCATAACCTGCTTTATCTTACCCCTGTCAATGAATACATCCGGTAACCCCTTTTTAATGTCAAATTCGACCTTAATAGGCTTATCAATGACAAGCCCTTCGATAACAGGCCTTACATCTTCCATGACCTTTTCGATGCTGATCCTGCTTATCTCAAATTCCTGTTTTCCGGACTGCATTTTTGAAAGGTCCAGGATGTCGCTGACAAGGTTCCGCAGACTCTTTGCGCTGTTCGTGATCATTCCCAGATGTTTGGTCATTTTATCATTCACTTTTCCGTCTGCCCCTTCATACATGGCTTCAGCCAGGCCGATGATCCCGTTTAACGGAGTCCGCAGTTCATGGCTGGTATTGGCCAGAAACTCATTCTTGAGCTTGTCCAGTTCTTTCAATTCCACATTCTGCCTGTTCACCGTCTCAAACATAAGTGAGTTAGCCAGGGCTATACCGAGTTCCATGGAAAGGTCCTTCAAGAACTTAATATCCAGATCGGTATAATTCTTCATGTTCTTCTTTTTTGAGAGCCCCATCATCCCGAGGAGCTTATCATTATGAACAACCGGCACCAGGATCTCTGCATCTATCTCCTCAAACAACCCCATCATATTTTCCTTTATTTTCACATACCTGGGATCAGAGATGATCACATCGATCTCAACGACATCCTTCTCTTTCTGAAGCCACTTTAAAACGGACTCTCCTGCCTGGAGCGGGCCGGTAAACTTTTTACTTTTATAAGGAATAACAGCACCTTCATTTCCTACAAGAAAATATTCTATTTTTTCTGTGTATAAAGTTTTTTTTATAACATCATCCGTTGAGTCCATGAGCTTTGTAATGTTATTCAAAGTGCTTATTTTGGCCAGGAACTCTTCCAGTATCTTTCTGTAATCATGTTTTTTGCGCTGGAACAGCTGATCGATAACAGGCTGTATCTTATTGTAATAAACAAGCATAAGGATAAAAAGGAAGATAGCAAATACAGCTATAAGGAACGGACCCCTGTCCTGGAGATAAGGATAAGCAAAATAGATAATACCTCCCAGCGGTGCAATGACAAGGGTTGACATGACCAGCCATAGCAGTGTCTTATGGATGATCGTCTCAATATCAAAGACTTTATACTTAATGATGGTATATGCCACCATATTCAGCCAGATAAGAATAAAGACATATCCAAAAGGATAGAATTCAATTCCGTATTTGGCAATATAGTCGATCGCCCCGATAAGCGCAATAGCTACAGCAGTAAAGAGTATCTTCAGGTTCTGGTACCCGGGCAGATTATCCTTTTTATACCGGATCAGCTCTTTTGTTGTTACAATAAAAGTTCGAATAAAGAACCAGAAGAAAAAGACCAGGAAGACTGAATAGAGCCAGGTAGCACCCTTAGGGTAATAGCCCCAAAAATATTTATAGGCCCTGGAAAAAAAGACTTCAGTCCTGCTCAGCCCAAGAAAGATGAATCCAAGCACATAAGAGAGCCTGACCTGAAATCTGTCCTTTTTATTCCTTTTCAGGAGAGACACGAAAAGATGATGAGTTGCAACACCGATAAAGACGATCCCGATATACGCATTCCTTGCCCAGAAGAGTGCCTGGATCTCATCCGTACTGAGATAGCAGAGCATGTAATTACCCAACCAGATAAAGAAGGTAAAACTCATGAAGAAGAAGGAGACATGGAGGATCGTCTTCTTTTTAGGTTTGAGAAGGACAAAAGATCCCAATAATAATGTATACATCGCAACAATGAAATTCGGGATAGCGTATGGGCTGTAGGTAAATTCAAACATGGACTTCTCCTTCTTTAATCTTACCGCAGGTTTTTAATATAATAAATATATTTATCCTGTCAAGATATAAAGCATAAAGATGTATTAAAATTCAATTTTTTATTGACTTTACTTTTAATATTTATAAAATAAATTAAAGAATCCGTTTATTCAGGAGGCCTCCATGAAAGCAATTAATGTTATTATAATCATTATCCTTTTCACATGCTCCCTTTTCGCTCAATCCGATTCTTTAAAAGACTCCGCTGCCAAGAAAGGAGAATGGAAAACATATCTGATAGATGACTTTGAGACCTGTGAGAACTGGCCGGTAGTAAATACTCCCCTGTTTAAAAATAAATGGCTAAAGTACGACCCGTTCCAGTCTATTATAAAAGGTGGGCCGAAAGCATTAAGTGCTCCGAATAAAAATTACTGCCTGGGAGTTAAGACACACATGGACAGTATGGGTGACACCAGAAAATTCGTGATCCCGGTTCACAAAGTGGTTATCCCCGGAATATGCCAGAAAATTTCCTTCTGGATAAACAGCCGGAACAAACCTGTGACCATAAAATTAATGGTACAGGACCACATGAACTATTTCCATTACCTTGAGGGAGACACCTTTGTACTCGATCATTATGGCTGGAAGAAGATCGAGTTCAATGAAATTGATAAAAGGGTACCGCAGGTCTCTTCCGCTGCGCCGGATTACCTCCCTTTAAAGATATTGGCTATTATACTGGAAAATCCTCTGGAAAAAGTATTTTATAAAGATGTATATTTTTATATTGACCAGCTGGAAGCTTATTGCCGTGTTGATGAACTTATAAATTATGACGGCAGTGATATCAAGGACAGATGGTAGTAACCGAAAAAAACATTACTTAATCTAATAAAGATCCGGAGCTGCTTTTTTAACTTTCACATAAATAAAAATGAATACAAACAAAAAAAATCTCGCTGTATTTGTCTCAGGAACCGGAACTAACTTTATTGCCGTACAGGAGGCTATCCTTGATGGAAGGATCAATGGCAACATTGCTCTTTTGATCAGCAGCAGACCGGATGCTCCGGCCCTGGAAAAAGCGAAAAATTACATTATTCCTTCTTCTGTTATATCAGAAAAGGATCATTCCCATCCGGATGAATATGCAAATGAAATATTAGAGAGACTTCAGGATCATAAAATTGATTTCATTATTCTGGCAGGATTCCTGAAAAAAATACCCGATAAGGTCATTAAGCAGTATAAACATAAGATCATAAACATACACCCGGCCCTGCTTCCCAAATTTGGAGGCAAAGGCATGTACGGGATCCATGTCCATGAAGCAGTCATTAAAGCACAGGAGAAGGAGACCGGCGTAACGGTCCATTTTGTAGATGAGGAATATGATCATGGCCCTACTATCATGCAGAGGAAAGTTCCTGTTGAACCGGCTGATACTCCTGATATTCTGCAGAAAAGGGTTCTCCGGGAAGAACACCGGATCCTGCCCGAAGTTGTAGAACTCTTATGTATGGACAGAATAAAAATAATCAACCGTGAAGTTGTAATTGACGAAAAGGGGGAATAAAGGCCATGTCTAAAATAGTTGTTTTGGATAACCTCTTCCTTCAGATGAACCTGAATAACCTGAGGGATAAAGAGACAATTTCAACCAGCTTTCGAAGCAATCTGAGGAATGCAGGATTTCATATGACATATGAGATCATTGGCAGGGAAGCTGTATATAACAGGATAAAAGTCAAGACCGTTCTGGGAACGGCGGACGGG
>JAHITG010000527.1 GCA_018817865.1 Spirochaetota bacterium | reverse complement strand
GCATACACGGTCGGTAAAGTAAATTTCCCGATCGTGACAGCCCTGACAGCATAATAGTACTTCTTCTCATAAGCTCCATATCGTGAAAACGAGGTAAAGAAGATGATCCGGTCGTCCCTGATATCCGTATAATCCGAATCAGACTTTGCCGGAAGCCACCCGATATCACCGGACATCCGCAGCCTTGTATTCTCGATCTCAAAACCGGCCGGGAGCATATCGACTATAGCCACATTATCGACCCTCTCATCGCTGCTCAGGGAGAGCTCCACAATAATGACCTCTCCCTGCCTCAGGTCGTTCAGGTTAACCGGACCTCCGGTCTTTGTATAATACCTCTTTGAAACATGCAGAATATCGCTGACTGCTGCCCTGTTGGGTGTAAGCGGATAACCATTAGCATTAAAAGAGTAGTATCCGCTGGAAGACGGATCCATCTTGATCTTGACGGTTCTGCCTGCAAAGGATTTCTTATTTAAAACGAACGAATCCTTTGAAAATCGTTCGTATTTCTTTCCATCCACATAGAGCGTACCTGAAAATTTCGATTTCCGGTCTTTTTCCAGCACTTTGGAAAGGGCCATAAGGGCAAATGCATTCTCCTGAGTATTGCCCCAGTATCCGTAGCGATTCATATTCCTGTCCAACCGGTCTATAAGCTCTCCTATCTTTCTGCTGCCCGGTTCTACAGCTACCAGCGCATCCAGGGCCAGAGCCACGGAGCGGATGGAAGAGTAAAATCCGCCCCAGGAATAGTAATCATAATTCTCCTCTATCCTGATCTCTTTCGGCATAAGGGCTCTGGCAGAGGACCGGTTCCCGATATAAGCAAACGCGGCTGCCAGCATGGCCTTCTCATGGTCATACAGTTTTTTATAATGATGTTCCCGGAGGTAGATCATGGTCTCTTTATCAGGCTTGCCATGGCGAGCCAGAATATAGAGTGCATAAACGATCTCTTCCAGGCTGTTGTAATAAAAATTGATGTCCCGTATCTTATATTCGATCTTCCGTCTTGCGATCTTCTGCAGAAAATGAAGCGCCTGGCTTAAGACCGTTTGTGAAACCGTGTACCCTTTTTTATCAGCTTCCAGCAGAAAATGGGATGCATACGCCGTGGTATAATCATTATAATAATACCCTCCCGGCCAGAAACTGAAACCCTGGTCAACCTGAAGCATCCGTTCGATCTTTCGTATGGCCTCCCTTATAAAATAATCACCACCCAGCCGGGCAAACTCATTCGGGTCCACACCATTCAGAATATCCTTAACAAAAAGCATGGGCATTGCTTTTGATGTGGTCTGTTCCAGACAACCATAAGGATATCCGACCAGATATTTAAGGCTTCCCATATATTTGATAACCGGAAGTTTGGCTATGAGAACATGGAGGTCCGGATTCCCTATAAAATCAGACGGTATCTTAAAAGTAATGGATTTTCCTTCAGCCAGCCGGCCGCTCTCGTAAGCCGTTGTCCTCTGGCCGGAAGGCCTTAAGGGAACATCCGTGGTCTCTTCTGTTTTTTCGTTGTTACCGCTGGATGTGATGGTAAATGTCACCTTGCCAATGTCCATCTTTGCCAGGGCATCAAATTCGAGCGAAGCTTCCCTGTTATCCTTAATCTTGATCTCTTTCTTACCTGACCCGACAAGGCTCACAGGGCCTTTGACAGTAAGGTTAACGGCAAATGTGCCGTCCTTTCCTGTTTTATTATAAACACGCACCGGTATCTTGAATGAATCTCCCGGCGCTATAAAGCGGGGTAAGGAAGATGTCAGAACGATCGGGTCAGTAACTAAGACCATCTCTTCACTGCTTCCGAAACGGTCATCAGCACTGGCAACCGCCATGACCCTTAAAGTCCCATTGAACTGAGGGATATCAAAACTGATATTCCCTGTACCTGTTAGGGAGAGTTTAACAATTCCTGAAAAGAGTGAGACCGGTTCTACCCGTTTGATCTGAACCGGGCTTAAGTGTTTCCTGTCCGCTGCTTCCTCTCCTTCGTCTCCTCCCACTCGAAGCATATTCTTCATGATCTTTATATCAGAAATAATGTCACTCCAGGTATCATACGAGGTAACACCCAACGCCCTCTTTCGCGTGAAATATTTAAAAGGATCCGGTACTTTAAAGCCGGTGATCTGGCAGATCCCTTCATCAACAGCCATGACCGTAACATAAGCCCTGCCTCTTGCATTCTTCACCCTGATCTTTGCATTCAATTTCCTTTTAGGACGCACTTTATCCGGCATCTCCAGGGAGACCTTCAGCTTGTTCTCGGTCTGGTCCACCGTGCCGACAGCTATACCGAATTCACGCATGGGCCTGTCACTGTTTAAAATGGAATAATGCCTTAAGAGTGATGCGGTCACATAAAAATTCGGGCGAAATTCCTTATCCACCGGTATCTTGATCGTAGTGGTATTATTCTTCATTTCAACAACTTTTTTATAGATGATCTTATCCTTCTCCACTGTTAAAAGGAGCAGACCCGGACCGGATGCACCGATGGTCACTTTGGCCTTTTCGCCCCTCTTATACATCTTTTTATCCAGCTTTACCTGCAGTTTTCCGGGATCGGACAGGTCCATGGTAGACTCGTAATCCCAGCTGTACGGATAAAAGCTGATCTCGGTAGCGACATTTTTATGATCCGACTCGACCAGTATCTTATGTGTATGATAGGTCATGGGTGTAAATGAAAACTCATATTCCCCGTCGATCTTCTTAACGCTTCTCTCGGAAACCAGAACATCCTTGTATTCATACTTCCACCGGTATTCTCTCCCTTCGCGGTAGGATGTATAGACATACTCCCTTCTGTAGATCGAGAGTCTTATATTATTCGCTTTTACTTTTTTACCGGAGCTGTCCAGGGAAACAATACGGAATTTGGACGGCCTGTTCACTTCATTATCTTTGGAGATCCTTTTGATCCCCAGGAAGAAAGGATTCTTATTGATCGTGACCGAATCGACCACAGCAACAGCACGTCCCCCCACTTCCTGGACTTCAGCATAGATCACGGCTTTTAAAAGCCCTGCCGGTTCCACCCCGTATTCAACGGGAACCGTAAAAAAATACTCCCCATTCTGGTCCAGGACCTCCTCGGATGAACGGTAATGATAATCACTCATCCTCCTGTCAGGAACTTCAAAAATATATCCTTCGTACCCTTTGGGCCTGAACGCAATGTCTACAAAGCGGACTTCCGTACTGACCTTGCTCCCCACGGCCGGCGGGCCGAAGAGATTGATCCCTTTGACAGTATATTCCAGTGACTCATCCGCTTTAAATGTCTTCTTCTTTAATTCCAATTTTACTTTGATCTTGTTGGGCATAAAATCCTCAACCCGGAAGGAACATTGACCTATGCTCATGTCCTTCCCTATTAACAGGACCGCAGAATAGGCTCCGGTCTTTTCATAGGCCGGAATATTCACTTTAAATGAAAGCATACCGCCATTATTCAATTTTCCCTTCAGCTTCTTAACCTCATCTCCGGTAGGGCCGTATATCTTTAAAGTCAACGGCATGCTGGGAGGGATGGAATAATTTTCCGAACGTACGATCCCGGTAATATGAAGGTCTTCACCGGGCCGGTAGACACCCCGTTCCGTATACAGAAAAGCATCCATTTCACCTTCACTGTACGGTGATCCCCCAACATTAAATACAGAAGAATTGATATAGGCATCATCAAATTTCAGATAAGAAAAGTCATCACCCTTCTGTACCATCAGAAGGAACGGCTGATAATTTTCCGTATCTTTACCAAAAGCTGATTCGATCTTTTCCTTTACATCTTTAAAGAGACAAAACCCGTCTCCTCTTGTCTCACCGGTCAGAAGCACCTGGTTGTCCCCGCTCACCAGGGAAACTTTTGCTCCTGAAACAGAGTCAAATGTGGAAAGGTCATTTACAAAGACCAGCATGTCCTTTACGGTTGACTTTACACTGATCCCCAGGTCCGTTGAGAGGATACTTAAGATCTTTCTATCCCAGTAATTATACTCTTCCCAGATCACGATGCGGTAGATCCCGGGATATTTCGCTGATATGATCGTACTCAGATCAATATACCCGTTGACTTTCTTGTTCCTTTCAGCAGAAATAGTAATGTTCGTAGTAATTACATTGTGGATGAAATAATCCCCCCTGTAAAAATAGTAATCACCCCTGTTCAAATAATGTACTATATTATTCTTGTGAAGCCGGAGAACCTGGATGCTCAGCTGACTTATGTTAACCGCGCTGAATCCTATCTTCATTCCTCCTTTTTTCGGAAGATACCGGCCGACATTTTCAAATTCAATGGTCGCCGGCAGATCCTGGATCGTAACACTGTAAGACTGGTCCTTTTTTATAAGACTGCCGTCCTTCCCGGGTAGCCCCGCCTTGACCGTTACATTATAAGTCTCTCCCATTTTAAAAGCGCCCTTTAGACTCAGGACAGAATCAGAAGCATTGATCTGGACTTTTATTTTAGGGTCAAATTCAATAAACCTCTCTACGGCTTGTCCATCTATTGGCATATTGAATGTCATCTGCACGATCGTCCGGTCCCCTTCGAATATGGGCCGAATATCCGTTACTTTCCTGTCCGTCCGTTTTCCGAGCACGACTTTTGACTCATAATCACTTTTCAGGCCGTTGCCTCCTAATGATGAGGTCAATCCTTTATCCAGACGGATTAAAATACTTTTCGGTTTTTTATCATAGTCAAGGGATGAGGAAACAAAAGAGTAGATAACCTTCTCTTCCTTCTCTTCAATAACAACATCCATCACCTGGTCATCTTTAGCTCCCTCTGCAATGATGGACAGGTTCTCCTTTACATCGGATTTTGAAACAGGATAATTGAATTTTATCTCCCCTTTTACTTTATCTGTCCTGTAAGCGGAAGCATCAAAAACAGAATAAATATTAGCATATTCCACCTTAAATGAAGGTGAATGGAAGGAAAACTTCTTTGATCTGATGATCGATTTTCCAAATTCCTTTACAAGACTCTGCTTTAATACTATCTTATACTTTATACCCGGTTTGAATTTATCAGACGGTCTGATCGATAATGTATTCTCTGATTCCCATGAGATACCGCACTTCAATGCCGGTTTGATGGTAACGAGATCAGGGTTAACCGGTTTCCCCAATTTATCAGACGGCACAACGGGCTCATTGAATTCGATAACTATATTCTCACTTTGAGTTTTGGACTCTCCTTTGGGAAGGAAATCTGCAACATATGTTGTATCACCGAATCCGATATAATAAATAAAGCCGGAATAAGCAATGATAATTAACGGCATTATTACAATAGCCAGACGCAAGACAATGGGAAGTTTTAAAAAAATATCCATGATCTTACGAAAAGGAAACAGAAGATCTGATATTAAGGTTTCTTTTTTTACTTTGTTACTCTTTTTTACCATCATAGATATACCCCTTTTAAAAAATATTTTATTCATTCAGACAATTATTATACAAATCTAAAACCTTCATTAAAAAAGTTTAATTATAAAATAAAAAGCCATAACGATCGATAAAGAGAGCTTGATCACCATGGCAGCAACATTGGCAACAAATGTAACCACTCCTGCTTTTAAGGCTTTTGATTTTTCTTTGCCTGCATACAATTCCCCGATTATCGCCCCTAATAATATTCCAATAATCATTCCAAAGGGGGGAAGGAAGAGGAGTCCTAAAACCATACCAATGACAGATCCCCATATACCGTATTTGCTGACCCCGTACCATTTGGCACCCAGGATGGGAAGAATATAATCTACAACGGTAACGATCACTGTAAGTATTCCGAAGAGGATCAGAAAGAATGTACTGAACGGATGGTCTTTTGCTATTTGCAGAAAGATCAAAGCAATATAACTCAGAGGAGGGCCGGGAAGTGCAGGCAGGATACATCCGATAATACCGGCCAGAGTACATAATCCCCCAAGAACAATTAGAACATACTCCATATACTTTTGACCTCCTTAATTAATAGACATTTTATAAGGAGAAAAGTTCCTGAATTACTTTATAATGAAATTAAAATGCAATTGGTAATATAATACTTGAGAATAAAATGACAAGTATTTCATGAAGTTAATTTACTTAAGGGAAGTTAATTATATCCCATACATGATCTTAAGGCTCTTCTTCTCCCCTTCCTGCTTGACGATCACATTATGGGCTTCATGGAGCCTCTTCGCCATTGTCTTAATGATCTGTGTAGCCAATTCCGGGTCTTCCCGAATGATACTGGTAAATTCATCCAGATTACTGATCACGATCTCTGTATCTTCAATTGCTTCAATAGATGCCGTACGGGGAAGATTGAGAAAGAGGCTCATCTCACCGAAAAAGTCATCCTGGCCCAGTGTGGCCAGTTCGACCCTTTCGTTAGCTATTGTTTTATATACTTTGACCTTTCCTTTAACAATGACATAGATCTCTTTACCAAATGTGCCTTCATGTAAAATATGTTCTCCTTTTTTATATTTCTTCTTTGCCATTACCGAACCTCCCGAGACCAAAAATTATATCAATTGTATGCATTAGAATATCATGATACTTATCGATCTTCATATATTTTATCGGTTAACCATGTAAACCCCTTACAAAATTTTTATCTTTCATCAGGTTAAGTCTGCCGATAATATATAATAAATGTTGACGCATAAATTATTTTTATTATTATAAGACAAGGAGTTATAAAAATTATGGTTGAGAGAAGACACGCAAAAAGAGTTCCAACCGATGCTATTCTAATGATACAGGCCCCGGACCATCCGGATATAGAAAAGATCGGTTTTCATGAGATCCTCTCACCCACCAGCATTAACTTAAGTGATAGCGGATTACAGATAGAAGGAAAGCAGGAACTGCCCGTGGGGATCTATCTGAATATATTTATTACTCTCCCCGGTACAAAAAATGCGGCCGAAATAAACGGCAAAGTAATATGGTGCAAAGAAGCTGAGAGAATAGAAAGATACAGAATTGGAATTGAATTTGTAGAATTTCTAAAGAAAGGGGATAAAAAACTTATTCACGATTATGTCATGCAAAGCGATTCCTGATGATCCCTTAAAGTTCATTGCATTCTCTCTCCTGTTTAAATAAAATAATGACCATATAATGAAAAGAAGAATTACCCATAAACATCTGAATGATTTATACAGGAAAGTAAGCTCACTTGAAATAACCGATAAAGACAGGGTCGTTATCTTCAGCGATCTTCATATGGGTAATGGGGGAAGACGGGATGATTTCCTGAAAAATTCGGAACTCTTTCAATATATCCTGCAAAACTATTACCTGAAAAAAAGATACAAACTGATATTGAACGGAGATGTTGAAGAATTGCACCGATTCTCTTTAAAGAGCATCATGAACAGATGGGAAAAGGTCTACCAGATATTTAACCGGTTCAGTAAAAAGACGGCTCTATACAAGATCGTGGGGAATCATGACTGCAAATTATACTTTATCAAGCCGTTCATACCGACTGCCGGCCTGCTGGAAGCCATGAAGCTGATCTATAAAGGAAGTACCCTGTTCATCTTCCATGGCCATCAATCCGCCCGGTTCCTGTACCATTTCAACAATATTATGGGATTTTTCCTGCGCTATATTGCTACACCGCTTTATATCAAGAATACATCGGTATCATTCAACAGCAGTCGGCGGTTTAAAATTGAAAAAAATGCATATAATTTTTCTCTTCATAAAAAAATAATCTCAATTATAGGACATACCCATCGCCCTCTCTTTGAATCGCTTTCAAAGATCGATTCCCTCCGTTTCAAGATCGAACAGCTTTGCAGGAAATTCTATACTGCAAATGAAAAGAGTAAGGAAAACATCAAAAAAGCGGTTAAAAATTATAAACAGGAACTGCTCTATTATTATAATAAAAAGAACAAAGAAGAAGGAGAGAGAAGCAGCCTCTATACATCAAACCTTATCGTTCCATCACTTTTCAATTCAGGATGTGTGATCGGTAAAACAGGTATCACAGCCATTGAAATAGACCGGGGAAACATGATGCTGACACACTGGTTCGACAAAAAGAAGCATGATAAATATCTGCATTATAGACAGCCAAGACCGGAACAATTAAATAAAAGCAGTTATTATAAATTGATATTTAACCGGGATCCATTGAGCTATATCTTTACCCGGATAAATCTATTGACATAAAATGTCAACATGAAGCAGCTAAATAGAGTTATTTTTTGATCTTCTTAAATAAAGCAGCTTTGATCTCGGAAGCTACAGGCGGACATCCCTTAACAAAAATATTTCCTCCTTTCTGATTAAATGTACAGTTACCTATAAGCAGAGCGTTTTCAGGCTGTTTACCAATACCCTTACCTATGGCAATATGAAGGGGATTCTCTTCTGAAAAATAATCAGCAAAGTCCTTATAATGACGCTGTAAGAACATCAGAACTGTCGAGAGGCATGCACTGCAGGAATCTTTATCCTCTACTTTAACGTTCAAAAATTCAAGTGATATCTTCTTTGGAGGGGATTTTAGATCAACTTTCCATTTCATATAATCAGCCGGTTCTACCACAAGTGAATCATTATCAATGTCGAAACTATCGGATCTCCTCTTTAACGACTCTATTGCTAATTGAAGGTGATGTACTTTGACGGGGTCAAATCCCATCAATCGAACCGCAACCCAATCCGCTGCAAGGCAGTTTTCGGATGCAATGATAACTCCCATGGGAACCGGTGCCCCTGCACTGGGACCAAGTCCTTCCTGGGCAATAGTTCCGTCAATTACAGTAAGGTTCGGCAGCAGAATGTTTGACATATCTGCAACAGCAGCATCAAGAGATTTTGCAGGCGGAATGATCTTATCTGAAAAAGGAAGCTGATGAAGTTTTACTTTCTCTTTCTTGTAGAGGCATCCCTTCATATTTTTCAATCCGAGGGAGACTTGAGTATGCATATGGGTCTTGATAACCGGCACAGATACGATATAATCAGCATCAACAGCACCCCTGCATACCTTAAGCCGATCGATCACTTTACCGTTCTCTATTTTAACTACAACGGGAGGGGCACTGTCCAGGTCTAAAAGCTTTACTCCCCTCTCCAGGGCAACCTGTGATATCCCGCATTGTTTTAAGGAATTCAGCGCTTTAACACCCATGATCGGGCTTTCACCCACGGTAAGCCCGTGCACACCTGCTTCCTTAAAAAAGTCAATGACACCGGCAACAACATCAGGACTTGTATTGATCCCCAGATCCTTATCGACGAGCCGGCCGGCATTAGGCTTTATTAAAATTTTCTTGTTTTTTAACTTCCCGGTATCAATATGAAGGCCCATTAAACTCTTTTTGGTTGAATTATATCCGTCACTCCCTTTACAAACAACAACCTTTTGCATGCTCATCTATTTATTCCTTGTTATCCTTTTTCAGAGTATCTTCAATTTCATCGAGAAAACTCTTTTGATGTTTTTCACCGGTCTCACTTTCCGGTACAGATCCCTCATCAGGAACATCGATCCCCACAAGTTCGATCGCGATCCCGCAAAGGTCACCCCCCTGCTCCATCCTGTAGATCAGAGCCATAATAAAAGCATTTGCTTCTTTTATGGAATCAATGATCTTTTTATTTTCAGCTTTCTTTATCCCTTCCAGGTCCTTGTCAAAATGGAGGATCTCATCAGGATTTGATATGATCTCACTTCCCGTATTATAATCATTGATAAATTTATTAAAAAACTCTTTTATTTCAGTAAAGAATACTATTGTATCCTGACGGATCTTATAACTTATATTACTCTTTTCTCCCTCAAGGAAATTCATCTGGTTATTTCTGCTCACAGGGTCCATTACACTGTTTTGAGTTACTGCGTCATAATCCCTTAAGGTCTGTAAATAATTTTTAATTATATCATAAATATTGATCATGGGCATATATAATGCATTTACTTTATTTTTATAATCCACCCTCTGGTTATCCTCAATGTAGGTTTTAATAGTGATCTTCTGTGATGTTAAAAGAAAAAGATACTCATTTTCAAATTCTTTTAAATAAGCATAGACATGAAAAATCTTATCTTTTTCCGGAAGATGCCCCAGTTCGATCGGATCATGTATTGAAGCAATGATCGTTTTTACATCAACATCCTGCAATAACTTCAGTCCATAGATCATTTCTTCATCCAATCCGAGCTTTTTAAAGTCATCATCCGTGATATCATTGAATTCTTTTTTAATATATTTAACCTTTGAAGGGTCCGTACCGGCATCTTCTTCAGACGATATATCGGGTTCAATCGTGGGTAACTGAGATGCCACATATTCACTGTCCCTGTACGCTAAAAACTCCACTTTATCTATTTCATTTATTGACAGACAATTCTCTATTCTTTTTGAACCTATCCGGATCTTCTCCTTCCGGATGAACAGAAAGAGAGCGAATAATTTCGGGAAGAGCTGATGATAGATCAGGTTCAATGTCTGCCTGACCTGATTGATCCTGGCCTTGTAAACAAATTTACTCCATTTTTTATTCTTGTACAGGACCGCGAGCGCTGTTTTAACCGTAACCAGGGATCCGTTCATATAATTATACAAAATGTAGATCCTCTTTAGAATACTCTGCACCGGATCATGTAAAAATCGCAATTTTTCTTCATTACTACCGGATCTTTTATAGAAATTCAACAGGTCATTGAAATCTTCTTCAATAAAAATGTCCCCGTATTTGGTAAGTAAAATATCATAGTAGTGTTTCTTTTTATTCAGGGAAAGTTTGATCTCACTCAGGGTCTGATCATCAGAGAAGAGTATATACATGATCAGGAAATGAAAATTCTTCAGCTGGGGAATAGCTTTCTGTCTGATAAATCTGACAAACTGATAATTAGCCGGTTTGCCGTCAAGAGTGATCACCTTATTAAAGAGGGCTTTAAAATATAAACTGACCCTGTCACCAAAGGTGGTTTTCCTCCTGATCAGTTTACCGGAGCCGTCAATACTTTCTTCTTCCGCACATGTTCCGAGAACGGCACCCGTCGGGTCTTTTCTCCCGCGCCGATCCAACTGCCTGCGGCGTTTCTCGTTTAATACTTTACCGCCTCCGGAAATGAATCTGTTAAATAAGTCGACCTTCTCTTTTTCAGATAATTTTTTTATGCCTAAATGATCTTTTTCATCCATAATGTCTTTTATAAATCTGTAATAAAATAGTTTTGTTTAGTTTTTCAAGATATATTTTTTAAATGTAACAATTATATTTAATTCTTTTTTATTTGACAACAAGAATCATTTACTTAACATATACCTTATAAAGGAGAATTAAAATGAATTACCAGGGAACGCACCGCATTCAATTTGGCCATAAATTGACACCTGCTGTAAAAGGACTGATCATAATAAACACCTTCATTTTTATTGTAATGATGCTATCGGGATTTAACCGGGCAAATTATATTTATCTGGTCAGGACATTCGGCCTTACCCCCATCATGGTTACCGGCAATTTTGCCATATGGCAGTTTATTACGTATATGTTCCTTCATGGAGGCATAGCACATGTTTTTTTTAACATGTTCGGACTTTGGATGTTCGGATGCGAGCTGGAATCAAAATGGGGGAGTAAAGAATTCCTGGTATATTACTTACTGACAGGTCTGGGAGGAGGGCTCCTCACATATCTTTTTCTTTTTAATTCATCTGTTCCCACCATTGGTGCTTCTGCATCAATATTCGGCATCCTGACCGCATATGGACTGCTTTTTCCTGACAGAAAGATCCTGCTCTTTTTTGTGATCCCCATAAAGGCGATCTACTTTGTTATGATATTCGGGCTGATGGAGCTCTTTTCCAGTTTTAATCCCGGCAATAGTTCTATCGCCTATATTGCTCACCTGGGAGGAATGGCTACCGGAGTGCTGTATCTGTTCCTGATAAAGAAGATAAACCTCTCTTTTAAAAAACTGAGGATATCTTTACGTATAAAATTTCTAATAAAGAAGCTGCAGCTGAACCGGTATACTAAAAAACGGAAACAGGTCGAAAAGCTTCTTGAAAAAGTGTCCAGTCAGGGGATCCACAGTCTGACAGAAGGTGAGAAAAAATTCCTGCATAAAACACGGCTTGAGTATTCCGATAAAGATGATTCTACTCTGCATTGATTTAAGCAGAATCTGGTCAATTAAGCCTGTTGCTTGAACAAGTTATTTTGATATAGCAAAGGTAGCCGCAAGCTTTAGCTTGCGTTTAAGTACATTGTTATTCTATTACGCAGGCTGCTTGTACTCGAAGAGTGAAGCCTGCGACTACCTAATAAAACCCATTTCACCAACAGTCCCTATTCATTTTACTTTTTAGGATTTGTATTGACAGAGAAAATAATTCTAATAGATTAAGCGAATGAGATCTCTTTTTCTTAAGCTGACACAGGAGTGTTGAATGACTGCACCTAAAAAATTCGGGACATTTGCCGGAGTCTTTACCCCTTCTACGGAAGCGATACTTGGTACAGTACTTTTTCTTCTCTTCCCTTTGTTAACTCAACAGGTCGGGCTCTTTTATATGCTGATCATTGTGGTATTGGCCCATACAGTAACCATTTCAACGGCTTTTTCCATCTCGGATTGCGCGACTAACCTGAATTCGATCGGAGCCGGAGGAATGTACGCTCTCTCCAGGCGGTCCCTTGGAAAAGCATTCGGAGCCAGTATCGGTATTCAACTGTACCTGGCTCAGGCCTGTTCCATTGCGTTTTACTGCATTGGATTCATTGAACCCCTTCATCCGATCCTCTTAAAATACGGCCTTCTTTCCATACTGCCGCAGGATCCCATGCTCCAGAAACAGATATTATCCACAATGATCTTTTTTATCTTTTTCATCATAGCCATGATCGGGGCCCATTTTATTACAAAACTGCAATTCCTTATCCTGATCATCCTCGGTTTATCCATAGGGGCCGTCTTTATAAGCCCTTTTCTGAATATCCGATATAATGACCTTAATGTTTTCAGGCATTTTAATAATAGTTCCCTTATCCCGAATTCCGGGATATCAACGGCGCTTTTTTTTACGGCTTTTACCATATTTTTCCCGGCTGTTTGCGGTATTGATGCCGGTGTCGGGATGAGCGGGGACCTGAAAGATCCCCGAAAAAGCCTGGTTCGGGGGACATTCCTTTCCATCACCGTTACATTTATTATTTATTTCAGCATAACCTTTATCTACTCTCTGATCAATCCCGGTATTAATATGAAAGAAATATCTCTGATAAACTTACTGGGAGTCGAACAATGGACCCTGGCCGGATCGATAGTTTTTATAGGGATACTCTTTGCTACAAGCTCATCTGCCTTAAGCTGTTTTATGACAGCTCCCCGGTCTGCCTTTGCTCTTGCACGGCAGCATGTTCTGCCCCGATTCCTTAATTTTTTAGGCTGGGATATAAAAAAAAGAGGCATGGAACCACGCCTGGCAACGATATTTACTTTATTCATTGGCCTGGCTGTTATCTGGAGCGGTGACATAAAGATCGCATCCCAGATCGTCGGGATCTGTTTTCTGATCGTTTACGGCTGGATGAATTTTTCCGCTTTTATGGAAAGGATCTCTAAAAATCCGAATTTCAGGCCGACCTCCTGGGGTTCTCCGGCGATCTCATTTTACGGGTTCATCATCAGTATTGCCATAATCTGTCTCTATAATGTTGCGATCGGTGTTCTGATCATCATTTCACAGGTCATTATCTTCCTGTTGATCCTGAAGTATAAAGCAAAAAACAAACTGGAAGGGGTATGGTGGGGAGTGCTTTTTACCGGGATCACATGGGCCTTAAAAAAATTGTCAAAAATAGTCCAGGGTACAAAAAACTGGCGGCCCATCGTTGTGGCATTCACCTTTTATCATGATAAAGCCGAATCCTACTATACGTTAAAACTGGCTAAAAGAATTGCAGAAAATCAGGGTCTAATAACGGCAAACATCCTGTTTTCCGGGGAAGAAGGAAAAAGAATAAAACAGGGGAACAATAAGATCTATAATATCGATATACCTCAAAAACAGGTAATACTTCCGGCCAATACAAGATTTGAAGAAGCCATTCTTTCTATTGTTAAGAGCGCTAATATTATCGGGATCGATACAAATACGGTTCTGATCGAATATGACAATAGAATGGACTGGCCGATCATTATAGAAAATATTATCAATCAGGGAAAGAACCTGTTCATATATAAAAATGGGATTGAAAACAAAACAAGTGACCATATTGATGTCTGGTGGCGGGGGGAGAAGAACGGCAACATGATGGGATTGATCGCCTACATCATCATGAATTCTGATCGAAAGGATGATATTACACCGCTTAAAAAGATCAGGATCATCCGGAAGCTCTCTTCAAATGAGAGTGAACCGAAGGCACGGGAAGAGATCGATGAACTCATACTGAAAGCGAGGCTGGATGGAGAGAGTGTGATAATTCCTTATGATACAAAACCGATCTCAGATACGGTCAAAGAGAATTCTCACTCAGCTAAACTGATCATCTTCGGAATGCCCGGCAAACAGGCTCTTGATAATAAAAAAATAGGCGGATTAAAAAAACTCTTTAATTTAAATAAGATCTTTTTTGAAAATGAGATCAAAAAATTTGATGATTTTCCCCCGCTTCTTTTTGTAGAGGCGGCCGTTAAAGTAGACCTGATAGAAGATTAATTAAAGGAGATCCTCCAGTTCCTGTAAAGAAAAATTCCTGATCTTTACCTTTCCTGTCTTAACAGGAAGAACGATCGGTATCTGCAGTGATCGAAGATCATCATTCCTGCTCATACGGATATTCTTTTTATCATGCTTCATGATCCGGATCAGCTGACTCTTTTTGTATGAAATCGGGCTAATTCCAAAGGATTCAATTACTTTCTTCTGATGGAGCAGGTCATCCTTCTCGATCAAACCCAGTTGAGAAGCGATCCCGGCTTCTATTATCATACCCAGCCCCACGGCAAAACCGTGTTTTAACCTG
>JAHITG010000526.1 GCA_018817865.1 Spirochaetota bacterium | reverse complement strand
TGATATGAGTACTATAAGTAAATATTTAATATAACATTTCATTTTATGTACCTCCTTATATTTATATAATAAAAATCATGACAGCATATGATAGTAAAAAAACGACAGACTATAATACGTAGAAAGGCGGCATTTTACAGAATATATCAGGAAACCTATAACTTCTTACCCGTTACTTATAATATACCCAATTTCTGCTACTTGTCAAGTATTTTTTACGATATTTTTGCTCTTTTATTGGCAGATATCCCCGATTGTCGGAATGTAATAAGGCTTTTTAATTTTTTTCGTATCTTTTCTTTAAATTTTTCCCTTTTATTGTGTCTTGCCTGATGCTTCTTTACCAGTCTTTCGATAGTGCTGTCTAATTTTGGAAAAAAGGTCTCATTTCCACTTCCCTGATAATTTAATAATCTTTTTTTATACTTTGGAATGTTTAATATGAAATTTTCAATTATTTGCGGGGTCAGGCGCTTGTGGTGCTCTCCAAATCCCAGTTCAGCCACTTTTAATCCGTTAAGTTTCTGCTCATAAATGTTAAGGATTGGCATGGAGAGGACCGGCTTTCCAAGGTATAACGCTTCTGTTATAAGAGAGAAACCTCCATTTGTGATCACAGCTTTACAGTGAGCCAGGTCTTTCAGGGATCGGGTTGCATTGATTTTCCGAAAAATAATATTTTTTATTTTTCTGTTTTCAGGGAGTTTATAGGCATAGAATTTCTGTTTTACCTGCGAAAGGATGTCCACCAGCTCATAATTATTGTCATGGGTCTGATAAACAAGGATATAATCTTTTTCCGCAGAGCCTTTTAACCGGAGTACTTCATTTCTAAGGATAGGCTTTATTATTTTTGCATTACGCTTGAGCCTGTACCTCTTCTTTATTTTTACGGAAAAGAAGGAACAGATAAAAAAATAGTCAGCTTTGGGGATCCATGTCCTTACCAGATTTTTTGTTGATGCATAATCAAGACGGTCCTTTGCCGAGGGGGTGATCTTTCCTGCAATGTAGATGCACTGATTGTCAATGTTGATCAGGGGAAGGCGTTTTATGATCGAGAACCGAATGGTGAATGGTTCCAGATCGCTGATCACTATATCCGGCCTAAATGATTTAAAGAGGTTGTTGAGGTCTTTGAGAAATACTTTCCCGTCAGTATTCTTAAAAGCGCGGAAGATGGATTTTATCACATTGATCCGGTTTTTTTTATAAATAGCAACAAATCCTTTGGTCCTGAATATGTTTTTAAAAAATTTTTTTAAGAACATATATGGTTTATCCGAAGTTACGATCATAACTTCATGATCTTTCATCAAGTGTTCAATGATGGGCTTGCTTCTCGTTGCATGCCCGAGCCCTTCTGCATTGATTCCATAGATTATTCTGGCCATTATTGTGAAACCGGGTTGATATTTATATAAATTATATATCCTGATAAAAAAAAATCAAATATATTTAATTAATAATCTTTCCTGTGGACATGGAATATATCCCAAGTGCATTTCACCCCCAAATGCATATAGCAATGCATTCGGGGGTGAAAAAGCAATGAAAAGATGTAAGCCCCAAATGCATTGTTAAATGCATTTGGGGCTGAAAAAGCAGAGTTAAAAATCAAAAAGGCATTTACAAAAGCCTTTTTGATTTTTTTCGTTTATGACTTTTTCAAAAATAAAATTGACATGCAATTAAATTGTTATATTATACCTGTATAATTTTTTAGGAGTCTGTATGGGTAAAAATGATAACAGAAGAACACCGAAAATGAGACGGCGGAAGAGCCGGAACAAGAAAGCGGGAAGAGCTAAAAGTCTCAAGATCGAAAAAGGCAAAGCCAGAAAAGGAAAATAATTTTTATTCCTTCCGGATTTTTATTTTAAAGATCAGGAAGAACATAAACATAAGAAGACCAACACCGGAAATGATCGCTTTCATATACGGAGGTCGGTCGATCATTTTTATTACATGTAAAGACCTTTCCCTGTGATCATATATCCCTTTAATATAGTACCATTTGTCTTTATACACTTTGATCTTAACATTCTTTAAAGTAAGTAGATGCCTTCGGAACCTGATCATAACAGGATCGGTCTTTATGGGACGGTGTTTGTTTATGGTGATCTGAGTGTTGTGGTATTTTGCCGGGTCAAAACGGAAATTGATAAAATAGGTATTGCTTTTTACGGTTTTATTAAAGAAGATAATATTTATACCGACAGCCGATATCAGTAACAGGAGAGACAGTGTTATCCTGGTAAATTTCGGATTAAAGAGTATTGTCTCTTTCCCTTTTTCTCTGAAAATGAACAAACTGAATATGGCTATGGGAATGATAGTGTATATATATTTAAATCCTACACCATAGGTGAACAGCTTCAGCGAATACGTCCGGAAGAAAAAAGGGTAGAAGAGCAGGATGCCCCCCCCATAGTTGTCCTGGAGAAGGTCAAGAAAGAGATGCAACAGGTACCCCGAAAATAGAGAGGGTATGGACATCCTGCAGGGCTTGATCACTATGCCGATGGCAACAGAGAGTAATCCCGCAATAAATATGGAATGGCTGGGAACCATATAAGCAATGATCTGTTCAATTCTATCATACAATTTAAAAAGGTCGGAAAGAAGGATAGCCATAGCGCTGAACAGATCCGGCAGTATAGCACCAAAAAGGATAAGGAATAAACTTAACCTTTTTTTAACTATTTTATATATAATATAATTGAATGATATATGGGTTATCAGGTCAGGCATAATCTTTTATCTGTATTTCTTTGTTCTCTTTGCTTAAATAATAGTCTATCAGGTTTATCGGATCCAGGATATAGGCGACATTACCGTCTCCCAGGATGGTGACACCGGAGACTCCGTAGATCTTCTCTACATATTCTGATAATGGCTTGATAACGATATCCTGTTCCGTAACAAGTTTATCCACTATCAGTCCCAGAGGCCTGTTGCCGTAATTAACAATAACGACAAAAAACCGGTTCTTCTTTTTTTTCTTTCTGCCGGTAGAAATGTCATCATCCTCTTTATCGCCTGTTATTACTTTATCCTTAAGCTCGAACATGTCTGAAAGACGGAGGATAGATAAAAGGCTCTTTCTTAAATTGATCACTTTATACTGGTCCACTTCTTCGATCTCATCCGAGTAAACACGGAGTGTCTCTTTTATGGAATACAGCGGGATCGCAAAATACATATTTGAAGATTGAACGATCAATGCCTTTGTGATCGCAACGGTAAGGGGAATGGAAATAATGATGGAAGTTCCTTTATCTTTTTTTGTTTTAATAAGGATCTTTCCCTGGATCTTTTCCAGGTTTGTTTTTACGACATCCATCCCTACCCCTCGTCCGGATATTTCTGTTACTTTTTCACTGGTCGAAAAACCGGGTTGGAATATAAAGCTTAATATCTGGTTATCCTTCAGCTTTTTTAATTTTGATTCCGGGACAAGATTTTTTTTCCGTAGTGTCTCCCTGATCTTTTGGGTATCGATGCCCCTGCCGTCATCACTGATCTCAATAATGATGTTGTTACCGGACTGGTAGGAAAATATCTTTACGGTCCCTGTTTCCGGTTTTCCCTTCTGTTTTCGCTCTTCTCTGCTTTCAAGGCCGTGATCAATTGAGTTCCTGATGATATGAGTAATCGGTTCCCGAATTTCTTCTATGACGGGTCTGTCTACTTCAGTATATTCACCGGAGATACTTAAAGAGGCTTTTTTATTCATCTCTTTTGATATGGTCCTGATGAGCCTCGGTAATTTATCAAAGAGCGTTTTGATCGGAACCATCCTGAATTTCATGACATTGTCCTGAAGCATATCAATAAGTCTCTTGAACTGTGCAATGATATCAAAGAATTTGGACTTGTCGCTTTTATTGAATGAAAACTTTTTATTTATCAGGTTTTCGTGAAACTTCTCCATACTGTTATAATTTACCAGGAGCTCACCCACTGAGTCCATCAGGTCTTCGATCTTTTTTATATTGACCCTGACAGAATTTGTGATCACATCTTTCTCTTCTTT
>JAHITG010000525.1 GCA_018817865.1 Spirochaetota bacterium | reverse complement strand
CCTGTAAAGTATTCTCATCCAGTTTGGTCAAATAAAGGGTCCCGTCAGGATTCCGGTAATATTGCTTGCCTAAAACGGGATGATAAAACGGGATGGGCGCACCGCCTCTCTTTCCTGCTCCAATAGTATATATCTTTATATTAAATGCTTCGGCTGCTTTGGCTGCATCAATAGGGTCGATGGTGTATACATTATTCTCGCCATCCGTCAATAGAATAATGATCTTGCTTTTCGCTTTTGAATACCGGAGCCTGTTGACCGAATTGGCAATAGCCATTCCGATCGCAGTTCCGTCCTGGACAAGGCCAAATTTTATCTGCTCCAGCTGCTGCAGGATAATATTATAATCCAGGGTCAATGGGCATTGGGTGAAACTCTCCCCGGCAAAGACAACCAGGCCCATACGGTCGGTCTTCCTTCCTTTAATAAAATCAGCCAGTACTTTTTTGGCAACATGAAGCCTGTTGTTCGGTTTGAAATCTTCTGCCTGCATGCTTCCGGAAATATCGATCGCTAACATAATATCGATCCCTTTTGTCTCAACGTCCTCTGATCTCTGCCCAGACTGGGGTCTTGCCATAGCCAGTATAAGAAAAAAAAGGGCAATATATTTTAATACAAAGAGATGCTTTCTTATCTTGTGTCTTTTTGAGCCAGATGTTGCGGATGAAATTTTTTTAAGATCGGGATATTTGATTGTACTAAAATATTTGAGATCGCTTTTATAAAAGAATAGCCAGATAATGTACCCGAAGACAGGCAGCAGCAAAAGTAAATATAGCCAGCTATAATATCTCATCAGACGAATACTTCCTTTTTGTTTTATTTATAAGATTAATAGCCACCTGGGTTCCGCCTTTTATCTGATTGGCGGATGCTTTATATTTAGCGAATTTTACAAGATCTGATAATTGAAAAAATTGATCAAACGATTTTAAAAGATCTTTATTATTCAGTATCTTTTTCATATCCGTCATGATCTCAAAGGATGTCCGCTCTAATGTGCGGATCTTGTACCTTCGAGAGAGATATTTCCTTATGATTTCTGAGAGCTCGAAGAAGTACTCTTTTATTTGATTCTTCCGGATATAATCTTTTTTTTGCAGCTCTTTAATGGCCTGGAGGGCTTCGATATCTTCCGGCTGTATCGCAACCTTCTCTTCAGGGATAACCTTGATCTCTTTTTTTATGTACTTTTTGTAATACCAGTAAGCCCCCCCACATATAGCAAGAAGTATGATCCCGATGAGGATGTAGAGCCAGATATAGGTTTTTACATATAGAGGACTTTTTAGGTCTCTTATGTCATCCTTATCCGTAGGTAACCGTTTAACAGGAATAACCTTTACCAGTAAGGGTTCTGTTTGTATGATACCGGAATTGTTCTTCTTATCTTTATACTGTATCTGAATACTCGGTATCTCAAATTCTCCCAGAAAATAGGTGGTTATTGAATACTCTATGGTCTTTATTTTTTTATTCTTTTCTTTTGTTTCTCTATCAGATATATTATAATCCTTAATATCAAATTGGCCCAGTTCTTTACCCGGTGGAGGAAGTATGATCTGGAGATCTTTTTCGTATGTCAAGGAGATGGTGTATACGATCAGGTCACCAATGTTAAAGGTTGATCTGTTTACACCTGTTTTTAAAGAGATCTGAGCGAAAAGAGTATTGATAAGAATGATATGGAGTATTAATATGAATATAATTTTTTTCATAAATGAGCTTTATCCCTGGTAAAAAAAGAATAACCTTACTTTAAATTATCATCAAATATCTGCACGCTGTTTGCCCGGATCATCCTGCTTAACATCTCCTGTGATTTTTCAGCAATTTTTTCCTGCATAATATCCTGTTTTACTATAGAGATGATATCCTGTAAAGGCTTCTTATACCTGTCCCGGTTTGCTTTATAATAGGTTTCGACCTCTTTTTGCCCGATCCTTATCTTATCCAGCAGTTCTTCCTGCATCAGTTTCTGCATAATAAGGCTCTTTTTGATCTCAAAGCTTTTATTCAGGATCTCAGGATCATTCTGAAATCCTTTCCGAATGGCCATGCGATACATCAATTCCTGTCCGACATACTGCCTGAGGAGTTCTTTTTTTGATTCCCTGGAAGAATAGTTCCTTCGTATCTCCTGCGGCAGCTGATCAAACCATCTGTTGAAATCAGATTCAGTGATCATATCAGAATCGATCTTGGCAATGATCCTCTCGCCTTTTCTCTTCTTTTCAGCTTTCAAAGATGTAGATGCTTCCAGGGCCAGTTGTGCTTCCCTCGAGCGTCCTGAATTCTCAAGACAGGCAATGATCTTTTGATTGACGCTCTCCTTTAAAGGAGTATCAGGATAAATATACTTGATCTTAATAAAATGAGCCAAAGCCTTATCAAAATCTTTCAGATTCTCCATGAATATTTCCCCGACAAAATAATGGATGTTTGCTCTTGAGTTTTTAGAAATAGAACCGTTATTAAGGAATCCCCTGTATGCATCAATTGCCTGCTGGTAAAGGCCTTTACTTCTTAATTCATTTGCATATTCTTTGAAATCATTCAGGGATAATTCATTAAAAGGTGAGGTTCTAAAACCACCTAAGAGGATCAGAACCAGAATAAGAAATATTATGATCAGCTGCAATAAATTTTTCTGAATATATTTTTTTGATTACAAATTTATTGTTTTTTCAACAGTTACTTCTTTTCTACTTGCTACATCCCAATTTGAATTTAAATAAGCTTCTAACATATGTTTTGAAATATGTGGATCATCCCAAAATGGTGCTGTACTTTTTTCAAAAATATTTGGCTTT
>JAHITG010000524.1 GCA_018817865.1 Spirochaetota bacterium | reverse complement strand
AGCATCTATTTTTATATTTATAAATTGGCTCTTCTGTAAGCTGCTCCGGCAGTTCTATTTCAGCACTATCATGTTTATTATGTATTTCTATCAACTTCATGCAGCTATTCATAATACAATGTGTTATAACGCAGGGTTTTGATGCAGATATTTTATTGAAAATTTAATTAAAAGTAATAAATTTAAGTTAAATAGATTTATATGAATGCAAAGAAAAAAGAGCAAGATGATCTGATCGTTTTCCACAGCGGGCCGATAGTAGAGATCAAGATCATTAAAGCCGAGCTTGAGAAGCATAAGATCGAAGTCTTTCAGACAGATGAGAATATGAGTTTTTTAGATCCATCAAGGATCTCTCCGGGCGGGCTCGCTCCTTTCAGGATCATGATCCGTAAAAAAGACCTGCAAAAAGCAAAGAAAATAATTGATGCCTTCCTGAAAAAAAATTCAAAAAAGTGATACTTTTTTTTGTATATAAGATATAGGAAAAGAATAAAAATATTGCTTTACACTACATTTTAATAATATATATTAAATGTAGTGTAAGGAGATTTTACTATGTTAAAACAAGTATTAAAAGAGAATAAAGATTTTTATGTCCAGTCCAGAAAAGTTATACTAAAAGAATTAAGAAGTCTTCCTAAAGGAAGTATTAAAAAAAGAAAGATCCACAATAAATATTATTACTATCTCCAGTATAGAAAAAAGCTGAAAGTGATCCATGAATATTTGGGTAAGAAAAAGCCACTGGAACTGGAAAAGAAAATAAAACGAAGGAAACTACTTGAGAATCAGTTTAAAAAGATCGATAAAAATATAAAAATACTCGAGAAGCTTAAATATGATTAAACCATTTAATAAAATAATAAAAATTTTCAATAAACACAAGCTATGGGACGATCAGATCGAACTGGTCGGAAGCTGGTGTTTTTATTTATACCAGAAGTATTTGGGTGTTAAAAAATTCCCGTTAAAAACGCAGGATATTGATATATTAATTAATATACCCTATAAGAGAAAAAAACAAATAAATTTACTGAATGATTTTAAAGAAATCGGGTTTGTAGAAGACTTTAAAAATGACGGAACGATCTTTATAACGAATGGAGAATTTAAAATAGAATTTCTCGTACCGAAAAGAGGCCCGGGAACAGAAGAGATAGTAAAGATCAAACCCTTATCCATAACTGCTGTATCACTCAGGCACTTGGATATGCTCTTTGAAGAACCTATTATATTAATTGAAAATAATATCCGGATCAAGCTTCCCAATCCTACTCAATTTATTCTTCATAAATTACTCATCTCGTCAAGAAGAAGAATACAGGAGAAAAAAATAAAAGATATCCAGCAGGCAATTTATACATATCCAATTATTGATGGTGAAAACTTAAAAAAAGAATTTTCCAAACTTTCTAAAAATGCCAAACAAAAAATTATGAAGAATTTAAAGTATGCAATTGAAAAGATCCCCCTGGAAGATAAGATCATTAGCAATATTATCTTTACACTACAATAGCTAAAATATCGCATTTTGTAGTGTAAAACCTCAGGTCAGGCCTTGGGGATAAGGATATCCCCGATGCTGTTTACCCCCGCGGAAGCGGAGGCGGGAATGACAAATAAAAAATGGGAATGACAAATGAGGTGGGGGTTTTTGCAGTTTGATAGGGGTCAGGCATTGCGACCAAAGGGAGTCCCTTTAGGGGAATCGTGAATTTGAAAAGCCAATTCACAATTCAAAGCCAGACCCCAGATGGAGACCCGGCCCCAAGCACGCGATTTTTTATATTATTGACAAGGAATAAAAAAATAGTAAGTTAAAAAAAGGTTACCGTATGAAATTTGATGATTTGTCCGAAATCCTTGACAACATATAAAATAAAAAATATGCAAAAAAAATCAAAAAATTTTAAAAGTTCCCCCAAAAGATATCAGCCCAAGGGGCTTTCTATCCTCTATGAAGATCATGATATTCTGGTTGTGGATAAAATGAGCGGGCTTTTAACAGTGGCTAATGAGAAAGTCAGAGAAAATACAGCTTATTATCTTTTAACTGATTATGTGCAAAAAGGGAATCATAAATCAAGAAACCGGATATTTATCGTGCATCGCCTGGATAAAGATTCCTCCGGTGTTATCGTTTTTGCTAAAAATGAAAATGCCAAGCATTATCTTCAGGAAGAATGGGAAAAATTTAAAAAAACATACTATGCCGTAGTACATGGAAAATTACCGGAGAAGGAGGGTGTAATTACTTCATATCTTGTGGAAAACAGTGTTCATAAAATGTATTCTGTTGGTGATCCTAATAAGGGCAAGCTTGCCAGGACCGGGTATAAAGTTCTGAAAGAATCGGAAAAGTACAGTCTTCTTGAAATAGATCTGCTTACAGGCAGAAAAAATCAGATCCGGGTCCATTTTTCGGAAAAAGGCTGTCCCGTAGCCGGAGATAAAATATATGGGAAAAAGGAAAAGGGTATCAGGAGACTTACACTTCATGCGGCTTCCTTAACAATATTACATCCCTATACAAAAGAGAGTATGACCTTTGAGACAAAGGTTCCTGCTTATTTTAAATCACTTATGAAAAAAGAATAGGTTTATAGGGGTCAAGCCTTTGGGATAATGGATTTATGGATTCCCGCATACGTCCCCTGCGGGGACTCGCGGGAATGACAGAAAAAAAGGGGGGAATGAAGACAAAATCAAGGAGAGCTTTCACGGGGCCTAAAGGCCCCGCGCTACATTCGCGGGTAGGCTTTGCATTGAATAGGGCCCCAACATTCGTTTTGATAATGAGATCCCCGATTCAAGCATTCGGGGATGACAGTCTCGAGAGCCGTGGGAATGACAAATAAAAATGGGGGATGAAGACAAAATCAAGGAGAGCTTTCACGGGGCCTAAAGGCCCCGCGCTACATTGTTTTACACAAAAAGGACAAATACCCTTCACCCTTCGGGTACTACGCGGGTAATACGCGGTCACAAAGCCAAATCCCAAATAAGTACGGAGATGACAAGTAGGATAATAAGGGGTCAGGCGCCTGCTTAAAAGTTAATCTTCAATCCGGACCAATACTTCCCTGAAATGATACCCGTATACGGATAATGTAATGGCACGCACCAGCAACCGGGGTTTTTTAAAGAGCGTCCAGAAGAACATCTTCCAGAAATGGTGCTTGCCTCTGCCTGTTATTCCAAATTGCCATAAGGACCTGAAAAAAGCCTTGAATTGCACAAGGATGTTTATTCTTTTAAATTTGGCCACGCTTTTATATTCCTTTAAAAACACAACTATTCTTTTATAGAAATGGTGCGGTTCAAAAATGGTATTCAAAATAGTCTTGTAGCCTTCTATGAGTTTTTGCTTGTTCATTTTAGGGATAAAATTTAATGTAAAATCAGTATTGTTCCCGCTTGCTCCTGTCACGATCCTGTTTGATTTATGCAATCGTTTATAAAGTGCTGTTTCCGGCATTGCTGACAAGAGCCCGACCATGGCAGTTACGATCCCGCTTTTTTGTATGAAATTGATTATATTCTGGAAGGTTCCGTGATGATCATTATCAAACCCGACAATAAATCCGGCCTGGACTTCGATCCCTTTTCTTTGGATTATCTTGATCTTTTCAACCAGGTCTTTCTTTGTATTCTGATATTTACCGCAGGACTTTAAAGTTTCTTCGTCAGGAGTTTCAATTCCTATAAAAACGGAATTAAAATTGGCTTCCAGCATAAGGTCCATCAGCTCTTCATCGTTTGCCAGGTCTATTGAACCTTCAGTATTTAATACGAACGGATACTTCTTCTCTTTCATCCATTCTGCCAGTCTTCTTAAGACAATTTTTATTTTCATTTTATTGCCTATAAAATTGTCATCAACCACAAAAACATTACCGCGCCACCCGCTCGCATGGATGGCTTCCATCTCCTGTATTATCTGATCCGCCTCCTTTAACCGGGGGACCCTGCCGTACATGATAATGATATCGCAGAAATCACAGTTAAAAGGGCACCCTCTGGATACCTGGAGAGATAAAGACGCATAATTCTTTGTCTTGATCAATGACCAGTCAGGCACCGGGGTTTTACTGATATCAGGTTTTTCAGCGGAAGAATAGACCGGTTTTAATCTGCCGGACCTGAGATCTTCAAGGAACAGGGGTATGGTTACTTCCCCTTCATTTAATATAAAGCTGTCCACATTATAAAAATCCTTATGGCCGGTGGTAAACAATGGGCCTCCGGCAATGACCTTTTTATTGAATGCTTTTACCCTGTTTATAACAGACTGAGCAGATCTCTTCTGAACGATCATACCGCTTATAAAAATAAGATCAGCCCATTTAATATCTTCGTCTTTTAAATGATCAATGTTCATATCAACCAGCTTTTTCTGCCAGTCCTCAGGCAATAAAGAAGAGACCGTTAACAGGCCTAACGGCGGTAACGATGCCTTTTTATTGATGAACGGCAGAGCATATTTAAAGCTCCAGAACGTTGCCGGATATTCCGGGTAAATTAATAATACTTTCATATAATTTCTATCTCCTTGGATTATTTTTAATTTTAAAAAAGGTGAGCTGTAAAAATTAAAAATATTAATGCCCTAATATACACTTTTCACCTGGTTTGTCCACAAATAGTTTAAATATCTTGGGGTCAGACCTTGAAATGTGAAAGTAGCTCTGCTACTTTCACATTTCAAGGTCTGACCCCCGAGTTTTAACTTCTTCAAGGTCTGACCCCAATCATATCTTCTTTTTCCAGGCAGGGTCGGAAAAAAAGAGGAAAATGTCATTGATCTTTTTTTGAACTTCATCCAGCAATTCCTGAGCTCCTGAGAGTTTTGATTCGTCCGCCAATCCTTCCAGATCATTCAGCATATCAGTAAGGTCCTTTCTGGTAAGAAAGCTGAAAAGCCCCTTCATGCTGTGAACTGCCCTCTTTAGCTTTTGCGGATCAATCTCTTTAATTGCTTTTTTCGAGTCCCGCAGCATTATCGGAATTTCCTTGTTGAGATGTTTTGGATATTCCTCAAGCATTTCCCTGTCACCATCCAGCGTGGATAATAATTTTTTTAGATCAACAGGATCTTCTTTTAAACCGGCATCCGTTGATAATGAAAGATCATGAACCTGCTTAATAATTTTTTTATATAACTTTTCAGAATTAATAGGCTTGGAAATATAATCATCCATGCCGACGGCAAGGCATTTGTCCTTATCTCCTTTCATGACTTTTGCCGTCATGGCAATGATAGGGACGTGCTTCCCGGTCTTTTTTTCTTTTTCACGGATCTTAATGGTGGCCTCATATCCATCCATCTCCGGCATCATCACATCCATCAGTATCAGATCAAAAGTTCCTTTCTCCAGCATATTTAAAGCTTTTTTTCCGTTATCTGCAAGGGCGACCCGATGGCCGATCTTTTCCAGCAGTCTTCTTCCCAGGAGCTGATTATACTCATTATCATCAACAAACAATATCGATAATTCATTTCCCGCAGCGATCTTTGGAGTATCAGCGTCCCGCTCATCAACGTCACCTCTACCCTCCAGTGTCTGTTGAAAAGCCTTAAATAATTTTAATCTATGGATCGGTTTAGTAATATATATTGAAATACCTAGTTTTTTATAAAAGCTGGAATAATACTTTCTTTTTGTTGAAGATTTCATTACTATGATAGAATTCTTATTTACTCCGGAATCGCCCAGCATTCTTGCGGCGGTAAAAAGAAATTTTTCCAGTCGTTCAATGTTTTCATCAACGATGATAATTCTGAAAAAACGGTTATTATCTTTCATAGAACTCAACTCATTCAGTGCACTGTCGCCGGTTGAAACGGCAACAAGGTCTATCCCGTAACCTATAAACATTTTTTCCAGTATGCCTCTGCTTATTTCATTTGTGTCAACGGCCAGGATACGCAGGCCTTTAAATTCCAGGTCCTTCGCCTTTTCCTTTAAGGACTGCTTGGAAGAGAGTTTAAACGGAATGATAAAATTAAAAATACTTCCTTTGCCTTTTTCGCTTTTTACCCAGATCTCGCCGTCCATCAATTCAATAAGATTTTTGGAAATGGTAATGCCGAGTCCCGTACCCCCGTACTTCCTGGTTATGCTTCCATCAGCCTGAGTAAACGGCTCAAATATCTTTTTTGCCTGTTCCCCGTCCATCCCTATGCCTGTATCCTTTACAGAGAAGAGAAGCTCCACCTCGTTCTTGGACAGAGAATTCACATTGATGTTCAGAAGGATATGGCCTTTTTCTGTGAACTTAATTGAATTTCCTATCAGATTGATGAGCACCTGACGAAGGCGGGTAACATCACCGATCAAAATATCAGGAACCTCCGGTGAAATATCTATGTAAAGATCAAGTTCTTTTTCTCTTGTTTTAAGAGTCAGAATATCTGCTACGGTCCTGATAATATCGGATAAATTAAATTCGATCATCTCCAGGTCCAGTTTGCCTGCTTCGATCTTTGAATAATCAAGTATATTATCAATTATTTTTAGCAGGTCATTAGATGCCGATTGAATGATCTCCAGGTACTTGTTCTGCCGTTCCTTCATGTCAGTTTCCAGGGCAAGATTGGCCATTCCCATGATCGCGTTCATCGGGGTGCGTATCTCGTGACTCATATTGGCCAGGAAATCACTCTTTGCCAGGCTGGCTGATTCAGCAGATTCTTTTGCTTTTAAAAGTTCCATGGCTGTATTTTTCTGCTCGGTAATATCCCGTACCTGGCAGACGATTCCCTGCACTTTTCCGGCATTATCGAATAGTTTTGAAGTAGATAATAGAACAATAGGTTTTTCACCGCTTTTGGTCAGACAGAGGGTTTCCTGGTTACGGATAGGAGACCCTTGCCATAATTTACCGGCCTTCTGATCTTCAAAATTTATTAATAAAAAAAATCTGCTGAACGGCTGGCCGATGATCTCGCTCTTTTTGTAATTTGTTAAAGCCGGGACAGCATCATTAACCGTCAGGACGATTCCATCTGGGTCTAAAAGAAAAAGGGAGTCTGTCATCTTTTCAATTATTTTATCTGCCACGGAAGAAGAGGTTAGAGAAAGCATTTTATACTTTAAAATAGAATAAACTACTCCAAAAGTCCAAATGAGGACAAAAACATTCCCTATATCAGGAAACCTGTAATATTTCAGCAAAGGTAACACAACATCTGAAACAGAACCCAGTAAAAAAGAAACAGCGGATACTATTAAAATAATTCTTACCTGCTTTTTCTTTATACTATTCTCTGTTTTTTGAAAAAAATTCACAAGGAAATAGAATCCGAGCACCATAAATGTTACATAATAGATCTGGAAGATCAAAGGCCATATAGATCCTGACCAGACATCGGTCCATCCGTAAGGTGTCTTTAAATAATCTGCTATTAAAAGACCTTCCCATTGTTTATAGACAAGGAATAGCGGTAAAAGAAAAATGATAATATAAAACAATTTTGATCGTAATATTTTTTCTCTTAGAGTAAATATCAGGACAAACCACAGGAAGAAACTGCTGAAGCTGATCCATCCAAGTGAACCGATATTTTCAGTTATTCTCACGATGCTTTTTGAGGAATCAATATTATGAAGAAAGATCGATGCAAAACTCCAGAAAACAAAGCATAAAAAACTGGCCGAGCATACTCTGTTCAATGGAGATTTGGGATTACGCAGTAATATAAATCCAGCCAGATATAAATACACCATTAAACAAAAAAAATGTAAAAACGGCAGGAATTGCATAAATATAATATTATACTGCCCAATAAAAAAGTCAAGACCTTCTTCTTTAGGAACAGGTTTGTTTTTATTGACTTTTTAGATAGATAATATATAATTTATTTATTAAAGAGTGTAATTCAGTCATCTCTTTAAAGTCTAATTGGATAAAGGTATATTTATTATGAGTGAAACAGATAAAGACCGCGTTTTAGTCATTGAAGATGACTCCTTTCATTTAAAAAGGCTTGAGAATATACTTGCGGAAGCACACATCAGTTTTACTTCTTTTAATAACGGGAAAGAGGCAATAACAGAGATACTCAATAATTCAGAAAAATATTCATGTATTTTATCTGACATTCATATGGATGTCTTTAACGGATTCGATGTAATAAACTTAATAAAAAAGTCAAAGAAAAAAATACCGATCATATTTATTACCGCTGATGATAAAATAGAGACAAAAGCAAAAGCCGAAGTTATTGGAATATTTGAATATCTGGTCAAGCCATATTCAAAAGACGTGTTAATCCACGCCATCAATAAAGCTTTTCAGAAATTTAAAAGCCAGAAATGATATAAGGAAGTCAGGGAAGTTTTTCTGCTACAGCCTTCATGATCTGAGCGGATGCTTTTTCCGTGGCCTCGCTTAAAAAGTCACCCTGAGCAGAAGCCGAAGCGCTCCATAGCACTTCACCGGTCTCCACATCCACCAGCCGTGCGGAAAGGCCCACATGGGCCGGCACCTGCTGTAACTGCGGTACGATCCGGCTGGTCCTGGAAAAATTGTATCCCGTGATTACTTTCTGTTTCGTTCTTACGGTGGTATCGCCGTCCTTATGGGTCGTCTCTACCTCACCGTAGACCGGGCTGGAATGCTCGAGGGGCATATCTACCAGTACTGTCTGCTCCCGGGGATCGTTAAAATCATTAATGCTGCCTATCACCAGGGCATTCACTCCCAGCAGACGGCCGATCTTCCTCAGGGTAGATTGCTCCAATGCACCGCTGACCTGGAGGGCCTGCTCTTTCAGGATCTCACTGACCTGGCGCCTTTCCACCAATGTATATCCGCCTGAAAGCAGGTACTTTTCAAAGATGCTGGCCGTGACCTCGCCCGAACCTTCAATCCCGGGATAATTCACAAATCCGATCAGAGCCACACGCTGTACTTGAGCCGGATCGTAGCGGGGGCTGATCACCACAAAAGCCTGGGGGGTTTTGGAACAGCCAGTGATGAATACGGCCAGGATAAATAAAAATAAAAGTTTGAAGCCTGTTTGTATCTGGTTCCTATTAAACGCTCTATTCATGGCCGGCCTCCCCTTCCCCTGAAGAGATCTTTACGGCCTCATTGATCTGGACCTTGGTCAGGACGGTCTTCAGCCTCTGGATACATTCATCTGCATATTTGGCACCCTTTTGAGATGAAAGCCAGTACCATCGATAGGCCTTTACCAGATCTTTCTTTACTCCCAGGCCATACTCATATATACGGCCGAGCTTATACTGCGCAAAAGCATTTCCCTTAATAGCTGCCTTGGTATACCATTCAAGAGCTTTATGATAGTCGATCATCATACCGCGCCCTGACTCATACATTACACCGAGGTTGCTTTCGGCAAAAGGATAGCCCTTGTCAGCGGCTTTGCCATACCATTTCATGGCCAGCTCATAGCTTTTTTCCACACCCAGGCCGTGCTCATAGAGATACCCGAGGTTGTTGGCGCCGTTTGGATTCCCGTTATCAGCTGATTTCCGGTAACATTCCGCGGCTTTGGAATAGCTCTGCGGGACATGGTACCCGCCCATATACATATTACCCAGATTGCACCAGGCAATGGATACGTGCCATCTTTTTTTATCCTTATTATCTACGGCTTTTTTATACCACTGATAAGCCTGCTTATAGTCCTTCTCTACTCCCTGCCCGGTGAAGTATAAATAGCCCAGGTTGTTCTGCGCGGCAGCGCTGCCCTGCCCGGCTGCCTTCTGATACCACTCCAATGCTTTCTGATGATCCTGCGGTACACCGCGTCCATGCTCATACATGACGCCAAGGCCAAACTGGGCCCGGGCGTTACTCTTTTCTGCTGCAGTCTTGTAGAGCCTGACTGCTTCCTCATATTTACCGGAGTTATACGCTGTTTTTGCATCCTTCAGTATATCCGCCGTGACCGGGGTTCCTGCCAGGAAGAGAGCCATTAATACAATAGTGTATTTATATAACTTATGATGAGACATGTATCATCTCCTTCATTATGATATTTTCAAAAACTTTAGTTGAACTTTAGTTGTGCTTTTTGCCTACCACTATATTAGATGCAATTCTATCAGATAAGTTAAAGACAAATTAACAGCAAAGTCAAGGGAAATATAAAAGAATGCCGCGAAGTTATTCTATTGCATTTACCTGAATAAATTATCAATAGCCTCTTCTTCCACATGGTAAACCCTTTTCAGTTCAATTTTCAGGGCCCTCTTCACCTCATTCATGGTCATGAAAACCCTGTCCTCGGGTATGATCACTTCCCTTTTGTCGAAATATTTCTTTTCCTGGCCTGCCACCAGTTCAATTTCATAGATCATACCCCGTTTATGACTTTGAACTGCTGTTATGACCTTTCCGGACAGTACCACCCATCTGCCGAACAGGTCCGCAGCCGAAGGAAGGCTGGTAACAGCCACGCAATAAACTTTCTCATCGACTTGAAATTTCTGTGCCATATTATTCTCCTTTTATAAAATCAAGGGACGGCTCCTGTACTGTCCCTTGCTATTTTACAGCTTTTTCAGTACTTATAATATTCAATCTGATACTGCGGGGCAGGATATTGACCATAGTAAGGTCCGTGGGCAGTTCGAAATCAGACGCGGTGAGGATCACCTCATGGTATTCTTTCTTTTTCTGTTTCATTTCATCGTCAACATCGAACAGCTTCAGTTCAAGCCTGATATCTTCCTCGTTAATAAAATAAAAATCCCTTCTCCGGCCGGACAGAACGACTTTGACCTCTCCGGGCCTGACCCTCTTTACCCTGTATCCCCTGTCCAAGCCCATATACCTGACAGGTATTTCAAATGTCTTGTAGATCGTGACGGATTCATAGATGACAACAAACCATAATGCCAGAGAAACCACTATTGCAATAAACTTCTCTTTTATATTCCGGGTAAAAAAATCCCTGATCAGGGAAGATGTTTGCGAAGGACTGATCTCATTCTGAAAGTCTGCCAGCAGTCTCAGCAGTTTGTTCCTGTTATTTATCCGTGTGATCCTGCCGTTCCGGCACACTGACACATCACCTGTTTCCTCAGAGGCCACAAGGCATAACGCGTCCGTTCGTTCAGACAGCCCCAGGGCGGCCGCATGCCTTGATCCCTTTTTCCGGAATTTATCCCATTCCCTGGAAAGGGGTAAAAGACAGCCGAACCTCAGTACTTTATCCTCCTGGATAATGACCGCCCCGTCATGGCCTATGGAATGTGTATCAAAAATACTTTTCAGAAGGCCCTCACTGATATCTCCGTTAATATCAACTCCTCTTGACAGGTGCCTGAGGACCGGCTCTTTGCCTTCCATTACGATCAGCGCCCCGATCCTGGCATGGCCAAGGTCCCTCAGAGTATCTCCGATTATTTTCAGATATACCGGGTAAGCCCTCTCCTTTCCTTTCTTTTTAAAACGGGAATTCAGGCTCCAGAGGGCGATCTGTTCAAAGAGCCTCCTTATCTCACGCTGGAAGAGTATGACAATGGCCACCAGGATGACCGCAAAAAAACCCTGCAAAAGCGCAGTGGTCAGACGAAACCGGAGAAGCCGTATGAACATATAGATGATACTGAAGATAACGATACCCGCAAAGGTAAATACGGCCCGGGTCTTCTTGAACCACAGAAAAAGAAAATAAACCATCATAGAAACCACTATAATATCTAGCGCATCGATAACCGTTATTTCACTTAAGAATTCCTGCATCACTGCATCTCCCGTTTGAAAGGACCCTATGCCTTACTGTCGGGAAAATATATCTTAAAAAAAATTATGTCAACTGTTATGTTTAGTCCTTTAAGTGCCGGGTCTTAACTTTATCACTTATGCCGTGTCCTAAAAAAAGGGGTCAGACCTTAAATTGTTCGAAGGATACGAACAACCCAAGGTCTGACCCCTGTGCGTCCCCAAGGGGATTTGAACCCCTGTTGCCGGCGTGAAAGGCCAGTGTCCTAAACCCCTAGACGATGGGGACATGAAGATCAGGCTTCGCCTGATCTGGTTTATTGGCAAATAATAGTTAGTAAAAAAAGACCAACTGCCATCTGGTAATTACCAATAAGCCAGGATCGGCCGAAGGCCGATCTTTTGAGCCGCGCTGGGCTCGAACCAGCGACCCACGCCTTAAAAGGGCGTTGCTCTACCAACTGAGCTAGCGGCCCAATACCCTAATTATCCCATTGGGTCATCTATCAATCCCCAAAAAGTGTACTATATATAATATGTTTGAATGAAATGTCAAGTTATTTTTGGAGGGGATTTAAGAGGGATTTTTAATGTAATTTCCAAGTTTATATTTTAATGTAGGGACAAGGCATGCCTTGTCCCTACTAAAAAATGTTAGATATTCACAAGGCTAGACCCTACGCTCCCACACTATATTGCCAAAGCAGAATGGAAAAATCGTAAAATCATTGACTTTTTGGATTCAGTTCATATATTCAAAGCCAGTAATTGTTGCAGGAGGAATTGATATGAAAGCAATAATTGATCTTGATGCATGTATTGGATGCGGAGTCTGTGAGGCGATCGATCCTGAGGTGTTTCAGCTTCAGGATGACGGAAAAGCACACGTGATCTCTGAAGATGGTGATAAAAAAAAGATAGAAGAATCTATTGAGCAATGCCCTGTGCAGTGTATCACAAAAGAATAAAAAGAGTATATACAGGGGAAGAAGCGATCACTGCTTCCCCGCTTTTATTATCTTCTTTATCTTCACTTTTTCCACACAGGTCGGCGTGGCTTCTGAAACGATAAATTTATACCCTTTATAAATAAAAGTCTCTTTTCGTGACGGGATCTTTCCCAGAAAATATTCTACAAACCCGGCAATAGTCTCAAATCCTTCCTTGGGAAGGTCCAGGTCTATCTTCTCATTGATATCATCAATGTTCAGGTCCCCGCTCACTTCCCATTCGAAGTTATTCACCCTGCTGATCAGCTCTTTCTGCTCTTCCTGCGGTTTCTCATCGATCTCACCCACGATCTCTTCTACGATATCCTCCTGTGTGACTATCCCGGAAACACCGCCGTACTCATCCACTACAAATACCATGGGCAGTTTATTGTCATTCATTTCAATGAAGAGGTCATCGATCTTTTTTGTCTCCGGCACATAATAGGGCGGCCGGACATACTTGCTGATGCTCTCCCCTGCCGTTGCGTCGAAGAGGTCCAGCACATTGACATACCCGACAACATTGTACACATGCTCTTTAAAAACCGGGACCCGCGAATAACCGGTCTTCTTGCTCTTCTTTACGATATCCAGTACCTTTTTATTGTCCCCTACAAGTTCAATATCCACCAGAGGGACCATGATCTCCCGAACATAGGTGGAGCTGTATTCAAAGAGGCTGTAAAAGATCTCTTTATTCGATTCATCGATCAGGCCCTGCTTTACCCCGATATGAAAAATGGTCTTGAGGTCTTCCTTTGTCAGAAAGATCTCCTTCTGCTTCTTCTCCAGGTGCTTTAATCCCGGCAGATGGCGGATGACAAAGATAAAAAGATTAATAATGGGACGGAAGAGCCTGATAAAAAAATCGAGCATGCCCAGGGT
>JAHITG010000523.1 GCA_018817865.1 Spirochaetota bacterium | reverse complement strand
TAGCAGCTTGCAGTTCCCGCTGTAGTCGTCGTTGGAGAAAGCGAGGGCGGGTCTGCCCATGACTTCCATGAGTCCGGCAGCGGTAGGGTTGATCTGAAAGTCGCTGTATACGGGAATCACGGGATTCCACACATCGCCCACCGGGTCCTGCGTGCTGGCGAAGTCAATGCGTCCGCCCCCTATCATAAAGCCGATGATGCCCAGTGAAAAATAACTGAAAGGCTCCAGTATACTGATGATATGCGAATTTACTATTTTTAAACCGGAGCGCCCTACCAGTATCCCGATAATGATGTATCCGACGACCTGGGGTATCTTCAGCTTTTGGAAGAGGCGTCCGCCGATGGTGCCTCCAAAAAGAGTTATCCCGATAAGAATCAGAATATTCAGATTAGAAAGGGAGATCCGTTCTATAATGTTTTGAATAAATTCAACCATATTTTTTCATTATTCCCCTGTCAGAATGTCAAATATTTTATTTACTGAATCCGCTTTTACCAGGTCATCTATTGTCTGCCCGGATTTCAGCTTTTTTACGATCTGTGCCATCAGGGTAATATGCTCTTTATGCTGGTTCTTTCCTGCAATGATCAGAACAATGATCTTAATAGGTTTGTCATCTATCGATTTATAGTCTTTCACTCCGTCAGGCTGAATACCTATGGCAATGACCGGTTTCTTCACACCCTCGAAGCGTACATGAGGGATAGCGATCCCTAGTCCCATCCCGGTACTCATCAGCTCTTCACGATAAAAGATTTTTTCGGTGAGTGTTTTAATATCACGAATATTCCCTTTTTTCTGCGCTAATGTAATCAACTGGTCCAGAACATCCTTTTTTTTATTAACATCAGAAAACAAAATTATAAGTCCGGGGTTGATAATATTTTTATAATCCATATTGTCTCTACTATACCTGTATATAATATATTAAAATATCTTTATGTCAAGAAATAAAGGTGCTGGATTTCAACTAACACACTAAAATTTTTCAATATAGCCCACCAATTCATCAATGACCTTATCCGGATCGATCTTTTTGACCATCTTTCCCTTTTTAAAAAGGATAGCTTCCTTTGATGAACCGGCCACTCCGATATCCGCTTCCCTTGCCTCGCCGGGCCCGTTGACGATGCATCCCATTACAGCAACCTTTAATTTTCTGTTCAGTCCCCTGACC
Source organism: Spirochaetota bacterium (assembly GCA_018817865.1). Classification (GTDB taxonomy): domain Bacteria; phylum Spirochaetota; class JAHITG01; order JAHITG01; family JAHITG01; genus JAHITG01. The sequence continues at coordinate 2,405 of JAHITG010000523.1, read as the reverse complement.
CTGTTTTCAATGATCGCAGCGATCTTCTCCACATCAATGCCCGCCCTTCCGCATGTCGGGCAGGAGATGATATCCACCATGTTTTTATAAAGCCCCAGGGACTGCAGTATCTTATATCCGGTATATATTTCCTCTACAGGATCGCAGGAGAGGGAGACCCTTATCGTATCACCAAGCCCCCTGGCAAGAAGCAGGCCCAATCCGACTGAGCTTTTTACAGTGCCGGAGAACCTGGTACCCGCTTCCGTTATACCGATATGAAGGGGATAATTACGAATTTTACTGAACTTCTCATAGGCCGATACAGTCGTCATCACATCGGAAGATTTCAAGGATACGATCAAATTATAATATTTCGCTTTTTCAAATATCCTGATATGCTCCATTACGCTTTTTACAAGAGCATCAGCATCATTCTTTTTATATCTGTTGCGGTCAACAGAACCGGCATTAGAACCCACCCGGACAGTTATCTTCCTCTCTTTTACTTTTTGAACAAGAAGCCGGACCTTATCCTTCTGCCGGATATTACCGGGATTCAGGCGAATGCTGTCAATCCCTTCTTCGATCGCTTTTAACGCGATCCGGTAGTCAAAATGGATATCACCCATAAGAGGGATCATTGTATTCTTTTTAATCGTAGAAATGTAAGATGCAGACCGCAGATCAGGCAGACTGATGCGGACCAGCTTACATCCTGCCTTTTCCAGCTGTTTGATCTGTTTTATGATCTTTGAAGGACTGTAAACATCGGCATTGGTCATGGACTCAACAGCGATCGGTTCATTTCCCCCGATCTTCAGATCACCTATCCTGACCTTTCTGGTTTTATGTCTTTTGATCTTCATGATGATTTTTTCAGGTACCCGTACTCGGACACAGATACATAACATCTAAAGATTAAATAATGTAGCAACAGGCCTTTAGGCCTGTTGTACTTTTTTCAAGCGGGGCTATCCCCTTCGGCCCTTAGAAATTGTCCAGAGGACAATTTCAAGGACTAAAGTCCCGGGAATGCTCTGCATTCCTCGGGGGGAGGCTCCGCACAAGCCCCTTACTACATTTTTTCTGTTTTGAAAACAGTCTTTATAACCCGAACATTTTTATTATGCCATGATGCCTTTTAATCCTTTTACCGTATGTGTCCCTTTAAAAAATCCAAGGAAATCATTCAGCATAAGAAAAGCCAGCAACGTCATGAGCACCATAAGGCCTACATACTGTATTACCCTGATCACCTTGAAATTCAGCTTTTTACCGCTTATAAGTTCAAACAGAAAAAAGAGTATGTACGACCCGTCCACAGCCGGAATGGGCAATAAATTAAAAAAAGCAAGAGCGATGCTGATATATCCCATAAACCAGATAAAACTAAGCAAACCTGCTTCTGATGTCTTCCCGGCATAATAGATAATAGCTACAGGGCTTTTAACGGCCTTCAATACCCTGATCTTGCCGGAAACCATCAATTTGAGGCCATAGATCACTTCAGATACGACCCCGTTAGCTCTGTTAAAGCCATCTGAAACAGCATGCAATATATTTTTCGATCGTGCTATATGCGTGGTTCCCTTCTGCTCAAAACTTACACCGATAAATCCTTTTCCTTCTATATTTTTTACTTTTAAATTGTAATTCATGATACGTCCGTTACGCAGTGCCTGCAGGCTGATCCTTTTATCCGGGTTTTTGGAAATGATCTCCTGCAGATCGTAGAAATTATCTATTTTTTTCTTGTTGATCCTGATGATCGCATCATTGACCCTTAATCCGGCTTTTTGCGCCGGTTCATCCTTGGTTACATCTGCGATCCTGTTACCGGCATGCGGCAGCACACCGATCACACTGGCCCCGGTATCCGGATCTAAAACGGGTTTTATCTTTAATTCCTGTACTGTATTACCTCTTTTAATGGTAACAGCCCTCTTATCCTTATCTCCGGATATAACAAGTGTTTTCCTTATCATGGTCCAGTCGGTAATCTCCTCTCCATCGATCTTTATAATGCTGTCACCTTCCTTCATTCCTGCTGAGACGGCAGGAGATAAGATCTGTTTTTTATTGATCGTGATATTTTTCATTACGGAAACCCGGTTGGTATAAGTCGGACGTTCGATCCCGATCGCCATAATAATAATAAACAGAAAAATCCCAAAAAGGTAATTAACGAACGGCCCGGCAAATATAATACTGAGTCTTCTTAATGGTGATTTAGAATAAAACTCATCCGGTGCTCCTGTCAGATCATCGTTTGGTTCTTCCCCGGCCATTTTACAATAACCTCCCATGGGAATAGCGCTGAGCTGATAATTCGTATCTCCTTTCTTGAATTTGTGTTCCATTATATCACCTTAATTAATTGTATGAATGATGTCGCTTTTGTAACATTAGGCAGTATGGTTAGT
>JAHITG010000522.1 GCA_018817865.1 Spirochaetota bacterium | reverse complement strand
GGCATGCCTTGTCCCTACTGTATTTACATCTCCCTCTTTACTGATATATAATGATAATACCCCAGATGGGATTTAGGTATTATTGTATAGTTTACCGTAATTTTAGGAAAATTCAATTCTGCACCCAGGTTTATATTATTCTGCATGGATTCATTTTTATCAAATTTTACTCCCAGAAGGGCCTTGAAAAACGAGGTTACTTTCAAGCTGTTACCCCATTTCAAGAGTTCATTTTTTCCGAAATTGTAATTCAGCTCTGTTTCGAGTGAACCGGTCTTATAGCCTATTCCGACTTTTGTCTTTAAGGGAGCTGTATCTTCAAATGAATTGAGAAGGCCGATATTGTTCAAGACCAGGGAAAAGACGAGGCCCTTAAAATCAGGATAATAGATCACACCGGTGTGGAGAAGTACTCCTGAATAGCTCTTGTCAAGATGGTTCACAAGCAAGTCCAGTTTTGCGCCCAGCAGGAAATAATTGTTTAAAAAGTATACCCTCCGGCTGGATGAAATACCTGATGATAAGTACCATAGATTTGCCTCACCACCTTCAATGACGGAATACTCGGTTTCACCCAGAGTGAATTGTTGAATACTCCCATAGCTCAAATAAGAAAGATCCACGGCTATTGGCAGGAAGCTTCTGGTCTTCCATGCATAGGAAGCTGTACCCCTCTGGATACCATCAATAAGAACCATGTAGCTGAAGGTGGCTTCATCCTGAAAGAGGAAGATCAGGTTGGCAGGATTGTTGTAGACCGCATAACTGTTGCGTATGATCGTATCCCCGGCACCGTTCAGTGCGGATGAAAAAGCATCCGGATACAGGTCCAGAAACGTCTGGGAGTATGCAGGTACGATAAAAAGGAGCAAAGAGATAATAATTAGTGTTTTTGTTTTCATTATGTCTTTAATTTGTAGGGACAAGGCATGCCTTGTCCCTACATTTTTAAATATATATAAATTCATCTCATTCTATAATATCATCAAAGAAATCATCAGAGTTTTTATCAGTGTTTTTCGAATCATCAGCTTTCTCTTTTTTCTTCTCCTCTTTTTTATCCGGTTCTTTCTTTTCTTCCTTTTTTTCAGGCTCTTTCTTCTGTTCCTCTGTCGGTTTTTCCTCTTTTATGACTTCTTCTTTCTTAGCGGGTTTTGGTTTTACTTCTGGTTTTACCTCTTGCTTTTTCTTTTCTTCATGTTCCTTTGTCGCTTTTGGTTCCTCTTTTTTCTCTGTTTCCTGTTGGGGTTTCTCCTTCTCTTCCATCTTGTCATCAAAAAAATCGAGGTCATCTTCGGTGATATCTGCGGGAACAGGCTTTGTATCATCGATCTTTATTTTTTCCGGTTCCGGGATCTTTATTTCATTTGTTGCTGTCTGTTTAACAAGAGGTGCTGTTATCTCTTTTTCTTTTTTAATAATAACAGGTTTATCCTGCAGCTTCTTTTTAAATAGTTCCATGTCTACGGGCCCAGTTTTCTCGGTTTTTATTAAAATAAAGAAATCAAGGGATTCATCCTGTTTGATCGACTTTTTAAGGGTGAAAAAAGCCAGGGCATTCATTTTCCCGGCCTCGTTTTTTCCCCAGGACAGTTCCCTGAAATCTTCATATTGCCCGGACTGTGCTTCTTTTTGGACCTCTTCTGAAGGAATAAAGATCAGTGCATCAGGAATGGACCTGATCTTTATGCTTGTTACAGGGCCCTTTTCGATCTGTTCGATGCCCGGAGCAATATCAAAAACAATGATACTTTGAATGGAATGCGGATACGGATTTTCCGCTTCGATGTGATAGCGTAATATCAGCATATTATCTTCTGCTTCTAAAACCTGTTTTATGAGGATGTCTTTGAATTGATAAAGCGTATGCACGCTGTTCTTTTTATATTCTGCACTAAGGATAGAGATCTCATACGGAAGGATCGCCTCTGCTCCGTCAACTTCAATAACCATAAAGGATGATGCCGGATAGCCTGATGAAATCACTCTCTCATTATTATAGAAGACAGAATAACCTGAAGTGAGCTTATCATACTCTAAAGTCAGCACATCGGTTTTTAATGTATAAAAATTAGCAGCGAAGATCCGGAAAGGGATGATAATAGATAAAATCAGAAGTGGGATGATATTTTTTATTTTCATAGTATAGCGGTTATGAATTTATTTTGTAGGGACAAGGCATGCCTTGTCCCTACTATAAAAATGTAGAAAGAATGTTAAAATAATAATACTGCGAATCGAGGAATCCCTTATAGGGAAACCTTTATATGTCTAAAACCGTGTCTTAAGGTTTATATTCAACGACTGCTGTGTCGGTGTCACCAGTACTTTGATCCTTCCGAAAAAGATGTAATCAAGCGCAAGAAATGTAACCCCGGAGCAGGCTGCAATCAGGGATATGGTCTTGAATTGAGCAGCCTGTTCGGATGCATCGTCAGCTGCTTTGAAGAACCGTTCCGCATCCTCTTCGGTCCCTGCATTCTGATATTGTACATCATATATGTTGTCTGCATCCTGCTGTTTTGTGTATCCCATCAGGTAAAAGACTCCGGCAGTGATCAGGCTGGTTGTACCGGCTATCTTGGTCCAGGTGATTTTGGTAAAGGAGTACCGGCTCTCAAGCTCGGCTCCTTTATATGCAGGATCTGATACATCAATTTCTTTTTCCACGACCTTCTCTTTAGGGAGCCTGCCGATCTGATCCAGGAGCTTGTTTGCCTGCGGAGTGTATGAACTTTTCGGATACCTGTCCACCAGGCTGGTGAGCAGGACCCGTGCATTGTCCTTATCATCTTTTTTAATGTAGAGTTTTCCCAGCGTGTATTTAATTTTGTCGTTTTTTTCATAATCAGGATAGGACTGTTCAAGGTCTTCAAATACCATGATGGCATCATTGATCCGGTTTATCTGGATCAGAGAGAGGCCGTTATATAGCAAGACATCAATTTTATCCGGGCCCCAGGGGAATTTTGTCATGTAATCCTCTGCTTTATGGACACACGCCTTGAAGTCCTTATCTTTATATGCCTTTTCTACTTCCTGGAAGAGCTCTTTATCTCCGCTGCCCCTTGGCACCTGTGAATAGAGCGTTCCTGAACTTAAAAGAATACATAACAATAACGCAATATATTTCTTCAGCATTTTGCGCCCTCCCAAAAGTTAAATTAATATTTTATATATTTTACACCTCGGAAATATATAGTACCATTAGCTGACCCAAATACATATTCTATTGGTAAAATAATTATATTTTTTTGTAAAGTAGAAAAATCAGATAAGTTATTTGTATACCATTGCCAAGTTGCATTTATTCCTGTAATATCTTCTTTATCTTCTGTCCCTGCTCCATCATTTGAATCTTTTACACCGACATCAACAACCGTGTTACCTAAAGTATTTGTTGAGCTTAATTCATAAGCTATCTTATTATATGCAGATAAATCAACACTTCCAGCTGTAACAGCTATTGCTACAAATGCCCATGTCCCGTGAAGAGGTCCAGCTTCATATTTCATATAACTACCCATATCAGTTACTTCACTTCTTCCGGCTCCTTGCCCACCAGCCGAACCATGCCAGATATCAAGAGTAACACCAAGTGATGAATTTAAAGTATCACCATCAAATATAATTAATTCCTCTGAAGTCAGTGCCCATATAGCTGAATCTGTTCTGACACCTGCTGGATATGCATCAGAATATGTTACTGTAATTGTATCTTCATTTGTAACTTTTATTTTACTGTTTTCAATGGAAGAATCAGTATTAATTGTTAAATTTCCACTGTAATTTCCATCTGCTCCATTTAAAGTTAAAGTTATTCCAGTACTATCAGCACCACTTGTTATTTGAACATTGACAGTGGTTGTTTTAATGTCTTTATCTTTCAATGATATAATTGCAATAGTATTAGTTCCGGAATATGAACTGCTATTAAAAGAAACAGAACCTATATTCGGATCAATTATTGGATCCGGACCGCCGGTATAACTCGGATTCAAGAGGTCAAAGACATTGTCATGAGCATACTCTTTCTTTTTACAACCAATAAATAAAAAGATCGAAGATAATAGTATTACTATACAAAATATGATTAATTTTTTCATGATCATCACCTGCCTTTTTGTACAACCGTTTGTTTCTATACATATATTATACCGCAAATTAAAAAAAAAGTCAATTTAATTGTGAGAATTTTTTTAATTTACAAATAAAATTAGTCATACGATTAAAGAGGCGTATCGTATTTCTATCCACATTAATATAGACGAAAATTATTGCTCCAAACGGCCATTTTATACTATTGAGTATAATTAAATGAAGTAAGTGTAGGGACAAGGCATGCCTTGTCCCTACATAATATAGCAGGTTATTTTATCACCAAGATCTTGATCATTTTTTCGGTACCAGGATATTTTAAATAGCAGAAATAGACACCATTGGCGATCTTGTAACCGCTGTTGTTCCTGCCATCCCAAAAGATCCGGTTGATGCCTGCCCGGCCTCCTTCACTGCCTTTGGTGAATTTCCAGTCCTTTGTGATCTTGCTGTCTATGCTGTATACTAATAGCTTTACATCTTCATTGTTAGATAACAGATATTCGATACAGGTCGATTCTTTATTGGGATCAAATGGATTCGGGTAGTTGCAGAATAGCTGATACTGAAGTTTATTGCTGGTTTTTATATTGATCCAGTCAATTTCAGGAGTGGTATCTCGGTTGTATGATGATAATGTGATCTTTATCTTTAATTGGTCTCCTTCGGTAGCAGAGCAGGTTATAGCCTGCAGGTTTGCATCATTCAGTTCCTGCCATGAGCTCCAAGTGTTACCATTATCTGTGGAATAGATAAATTCATATTGAATCATTCCATTATTTAAAGTGTCGGATTTTGTGAAGGATTGCCATTGGTCAACAAAGTTAGGAGTGATATCTAATAAGATTTCAGAGTTTAGAGGATATCCACTGCGAAAGACATACCCAATTCCAGCTAAAGAATAATTCGTACTTCCACCAGCATAAATTTTTCCATTATCTCCTTGAATAAGAGCTTGACTATAGAGACCAAAATTAGTTTCATGCATAATGATATCTGGTGTTTTTTGCCAGGTATATCCTTTATCATAGCTTCTCCATATATTAGTATAAGATGCCCTAAAAAATAATCCTGTATCAGTTTCAATGAGGCCCCAACATAGTTTATTGGATATTTCCTCCCAGCTTTGTCCTTCATTTTGGGACCTTATTATTCCATCATCTCCAAAAGCATAAATACTGTTATCATTTGCACGGAATATATTATTACGATAACTTCCAAGAAAAAGAATAGACCAATTAGTCCCATGATCAGTTGAAATACATATGTTCGTTCTTGCTGACAGAAAATTACCATTCTTTAGTTCAAATAACCAGTAAAACCTTCCTAAAGAGGTCGCAACATTTTCTTTTAAAATTAATTCCCAATTTGTCCCATAATCCATGCTTCGCCATAAATAATTTGACGATCGTGTGGGAGGTGGTACAAAGTATTCTGCATATTTTGTTACATAAAAATATTTATTACTATCTTCCATTAAAGCGAATGTATAATCAGGTCCCGTCAATGAAAGGTTTGACCAGGAATCACCATTATCATAACTTTTACATACTTTTCCATATGCTGTTATACAATAGAGATTTTTATCTGAACCTTCTATCATTGTATGTATTGCTCCTTGAAGTACATTGGTCCAGCTAATTCCATTATCTGAACTTTTTAGTGTTTTATAGGGGGGTGCACCTAAATAATTGTAAGAATAGAATAAATTACCTTTGGAATCTTTATATAATCTATATGGACTATGTCCAGTGAGAGCAGATATTTTTTCACTATTTGTCCAGAACCATCCGGTGGGTGAAAGGCGGAGTTTGCCGTTGTAGACTTCGATCTGTTGTCTGTCGTATTCCATACCTGTGTCATTGCTGAAGTCGATCTTATAATCAGCGGAATAAAGGTTTTGTGATGTGAGGATCATTAATGATATTAATAGAAGTAATGAGTTTAAATAAATCAATATTCTTTTTACCTTAAGCATTTACTGCCCCTTTCATGTAAATTAAGATACTATTTTAATGTTTTGTTTCAATAAATTTTTTCAGACTGAGATTCCTGCTTTTCCCTATGGGGAGGCTTCGCACTCGCAGGAATGACAATCTTTATATATATTAAGACGAAGGAATGTGGAAAAGCGGCCAAGAAAGTAGGGACAAGGCATGCCTTGTCCCTACAAAAGATAAATAAAAGTTGGCCGTTTTTTGAAAGGGTGTCGTCTTAATGGGTGAAGGAAAAGATGCGCAGGCTAAAGCCTGCGACTACCTTTAGTAAAATTTTGGAGGTAAGGAAATGGAAGTTCAATTACATTTAAATGCAAACAAGCTTACAAGGCCCACTCAGAGTGTGTCTGCTGTAAACAGCACGATTGATAATGAAGTGTATGTCTTAACAATTAATGGATACATGATCGGCACTTATTCTCCCATGAGGAATACCAGAAAGGATCACAGGAATAGTCGAAAAATGAATAAAAATGTCTGGTTAATAAGAAGAAGTGAAAGGGATAGCTATGATAGAAAAACAGCAGGAATATCTTTTACAAGAAAGAGTATGCTGGAAGAGAGGTGGGTCAGATTTTGATAAAAAATTTGATATATAATTTAAAGATGTTAATGTTAAAACTGTTGGCGCGTATTTTGTTTCCAGTTAAAAGATATAAAAAGGGTGGAAAATGAAGAAGAGCATGATATTTATTCTTTTCCTTATTTTTTCAAACATCTCAATCTTATATTCCAGCAGCGGATATCCCGGAGCAGAGAATACTCTATCCCTTGATGCGAAGATGATGAGCCTGTCAGGTTCGTTTGACTCGATTTCATCCGGGATTGAGAGTATCTATTTCAATCCCTCGGGACTGGCTCATCTTCAGAAGCTCTCTTTTTCTTGTTCCTACATGCCAATATGGGATAATCTTACTACTGTCTATTATATCAGCGCAGGTGTGCCGAATGATTTTATTCCTTTTGGGATCGGACTTTTAAATATCAGCTCAGACGGCATTGCGATCAGGAGCGATTCACCTGAGATCAGCCAGACAGTAGGGTACAGGGATATCTCCTTTTTTATTTCAGGGGGGTATTCTCTTTTAAACGGGTTATCAACCGGTCTTCGTTTGAAGCTGAATTATAAATCTGTTTTAGGATATAATAATACAGGGATTGGAGCGGACGCTTCCTTATTGTGGAGAAGGGAGAATCCTTATGCCTTTACTAAGAATTCGCTTTTAAAGATTTTTCAGCCCGTTTCTATCGGAATAATTTTATATAATATATTCCCGGCCAGTGTTAATTTGAATGGATCAAAAGAGAATTATCCGTTGATCATAAAAAGCAGTCTCTCATACAGGTTTCCAAAGCTCTTTAATTTTTTAGATCCTGAGATCGGAGCGGGTGTAGAGACAGTACCGGCGTTCGGGGCCAGTTACTTTAATGCGGGTGGGGAATTTATATTGTGGAAGTATTTTTTCATGAGGGGAGGGTACAGGATCACGGATAAGGTCCTGACCATCGGGACGGGCCTCAGGATGTGGGATATCATGCTGGAGTACGGGATGTCGTCCCTCCAGGTGAGTGACAGTCATTATATATTGGATTTGAAGGTGGAGTTTTGATTAAGATTAAGTAGGGACAAGGCATGCCTTGTCCCTACATTAGAAAGGATATAAAGATTAAAAAATGAAATGTAGAGCTGTAATATTTTAAAGCGGGGCTAAAGCCCCTTGCTACATTATTAAGGTATACAGTGTAAACATAGCATTAATGGAGGTAAAAGAGTTTGTTAAAATGGTTAATAGTATTTATTTTGATCTTTAGTAATATATTATTTGCTGAACCGAGCGGGTGGGAGAAGGCCTCTACTATAATAGAAAAAGACGGGTATCAGCCCTCGATCGCAGTGGCTAAAAAACATCTTTATGTAAGCTATACAAAGAATATAGATAACAGCTCTGAAATTTTTTTTATCCATTCCACCAATGAAGGAGATACCTGGTTTAAGGAAAAGAAGATCTCATCAACAGGTATAAACTCTGAAAATCCTATTATCCATATATTTAATAATATTCTCTATGTATTCTGGGTTGATTTCCGGGACGGGAACAATGAAATATATTTCTGTTTTTCGCAGGACCCCTCAGGAAACAAGGTTTCATCTCCTGTTAATATTACCTCTGATAAGAGTGATTCAGTAAATCCTGTTGTAGGATTTACCGGAGAAAAGATATTTCTGATCTGGTCAGATGACAGGACTGGTGATTATGAGCTTTTCTGCAGGGCATACGATATCAAAGAAAAAGAGTGGAATGATCCTGTTCAGATCACAGAGTTCAGCGGAGGTTCCTTTTCCCCATCCTTATTGACTATAATGGATGATCTCTATGTAAGCTGGCAGCAGAAGGACGGGAACAACTGGAAGATAATGGCCTCCCAGAGTGCAGGTGGTGAGTCCTGGTCTGCACCTCGAAATATTTCCCTGGGCCTGAATAATGCGTATTCCCCTGTTTCCATTGTGTCTCCGGATGGCCCGGCCATCCTGTTTCAGGGAATTCGGGACCTTCAGCCGGATCTATTTTCAAGCACTTTTGACCTTATGGATGAGAAGTGGAATATTCCGCTCTCTGTTACTTCGGATCTGGCAATGGAAAAGTCCCCTTATCTGGTTAATTCTTTGAATGAGCTGGACCTCTTCTATATCGCCACACTGGATACGGGTAATAATATTATTCATCAGGGAAGTCCGGATAAAGGCGTGACATGGCAGGAGAAGAATACCCTGTCTGAAACAGGCAATAGTATAAAAAATTATAAGGTGGCATATAATACTCTGAATGATAACACCTATCTTGTATGGGAAAAAGATGGAGGAACGATACGGTTCATTAAAAAAGACAGGTTCTGCACTTCCCCGCGGATCCTTCATTCATCCCATAAAGAAGATAAATGGTCCTTTAAAAAAGATGTGAAGATCAAATGGACGGCTGAGGATGATAGTTCAGGCATTAAAGATTATGCCTATATTCTGGATAAGGAGAGTACAACCAATCCTGAGCTATTTGAAGAAGGCCATCCTGTCAGCGAGGCAGTTTTTAACAACATCAAGGATGGTATCTGGTATTTTCATCTGAAATCAAGGGACAATTCCGGCAATATCAGCAAGCCGGTCCACTACAAGATAATGATCAATTCACAGCTCTTCTCCTCATCTGAAAAATATTATGTGATCAAATACGGAGATACTTTATGGGATGTGGCAAAGGCACATTTTAATAAAGCTGAAACCTATAAAAAGTTGGCTGAGTACAATGATATTGATGACCCTGACTGGATCTATCCGCATCAGATCATCAGGATCCCTTCGGAGAAATACTTAGGTTCTGAGGATTCTAAATAGATGAATGTTTTTATGAAAAATAGATCATTAAAAGAATTAACTGTTCTGATATTTTTACTTGTGCTTTGCCCCTTTGTCATCTTTGCATTACCGGTCACGTCTTTAGAACCCGGTACCAAGAATGTCTCGCTGGGTTTGACAGGCGTCTCCTTTTATGCTGATGTCAATTCTTCCTTTTACAATCCCTCTTTACTGCTGGTGCCGGACTATGATTCTTTCAATGCGGAATATTCGTATAACGATTCTAAACTCTTCAATTCTTTAAATTTGAGCTATGTAAGAAAGGCTTTCAGGAATATTGCCCTGGGCATTAGTTACAGGTATTACAAACCGCCTGTCACTACTGTCATGGATGCTGACAGCGGGATCTTAAAAGATTCCGGGCAGGTTATTCAGGTCTTTAATACTTCCGGGGCGTTCAAGATAAACAAATTGCTTCATGCGGGCGCAAATATAAAAGCGATCAATAATGAGACCGATACGGATCAGTACTCTTCGGTCAGCATGGATGCCGGATTATTATATATGCCTTATAATTTTATTAAAGGCTTTAATATCGGCCTCACCTTTATGAACCTTGTCAGAACAACCGGTGAATTGGATGGAGAAGAAGTGGATGAACCGCTGAATATAAAGACAGGCGTGAGCTATTTGATGGGTTCAAAAGCACATTCTCTGCT
>JAHITG010000521.1 GCA_018817865.1 Spirochaetota bacterium | reverse complement strand
CCATTCATGTGTATATTTTATTTTATTGGCGGTTTGGTAATTTTATTGAAGAATTATCAGGCTGTACCGGGTGCTTTTAATACTATTTTTTATCATGCCTTTCATACCCCGCAAGCTCTGGCAGGAGGGCTTTTGGGAACGGTCATCCGTGCCGGTGTGGCAAGAGGACTCTTTTCAAATGAAGCAGGTCTGGGCTCTGCTCCTATTACTCATGCAGCAGCCAGAACAAATGAACCGGTCCGGGAAGGGCTGGTAGCTATGCTGGGTCCTTTTGTAGATACGATTGTAATTTGTACTATCACGGCATTGGCTATTGTGACCACCGGTGCCTATAAAACTGTAGCCGATAAAGGACTCTTAACAGGTAAAGCATTTGAAGCAGGTTTGGGAAGCTCCCTGGGAGGGAATTTTGTTTCACTGGCTATTATCTTTTTTGCTTTTTCTACCCTGATATCCTGGTCATATTATGGTGACAGGGCAGCGGATTATTTATTCGGAAAGAAAGCCATAAAACCTTACAGGATGATCTATTTACTTTTTATCGTTGCAGGAGCCTGTGTTAAACTGGATGCTGTGATCGATTTCAGTGATGCCATGAACGGTCTCATGGCCGCACCCAATTTAATTGCGCTGATAGTGCTTTCTCCGGTGGTATGGAAATTGAGCAAGGATTATTTTAAAAGAAAAAATACTTTTTAAAAATTTTTTTTAAAAAAATGTTGAAAACAAAATAATAAAAAATATATTATTAGCAGAGATAAAAATAAAGACATTAATTTATAATGTTTTGTCTCAACTTAAGAATCAATTTTTTATTCCTTACATTAAACATCTTAAGGAGGTGAATCTGATGGTTGTTAAAAAAACTGCAAAGAAAAAAGTAGCAAAGAAAAAAGTAGCAAAGAAAAAACCAGCAAAGAAAAAAACAGCAAAGAAGAAAACAGCAAAGAAAAAATAAGATAGTATTTAAGGCCGGGTTTTGTACAAACCCGGCCAACTATATAGATGGGGGGTAGGTCTTTAATAAACCTGCCTTTTGTACAGGGGACCACCACTTTTTAAAAACAAATAATGAAAATAATAATAATTATTTCCTTCCTGTCGAGTTTATCTCTGTTATATCATTGCTCGCGGAATCCGGAGGTAAAATACCCGTCATATGATCTACCCATTAGGAAAACAGTGAAATCCTATATTTAAAAAGAGTTGTTTGTTTTTGTTCTATGGATTTAATTTTTTATAGATCAATCCACAGAAACAAAAATAAAATTATAAAATCTAAAAATTTAAAAGGAGTATACCGCTTATGAAATTTTTATTTTTTTATTGCATTGGTGCAGTTCTTATTTTTATCGGTATCATGGCTCTGTGGCGGCGCTATAACTGGCCCTGCCCGTCATGGTTAGCTCTTTTATTGGAAAATCCTTATATTGAAGCTGTTGCAGGCAGTTCGCTTCTTTTAGACCGGATCAGCTTGAAAAGCGGAATGAGACTGCTTGATATCGGTTGCGGGCCCGGCCGATTATCTATCCCTGCTGCAGAGAGGTTGAAGGCTAAAGGAGAAGTCCTGGCGCTGGATGTTCAGCCTGCTATGCTCCGTAAAGTAAAGGAGCGTATCAAAGTGAAAGGCCTGAAAAATATCAGGACACAGCTGGGAGGGATCGGAAAGGTAAAACTGAAGCAGAACTATTTTGACCGTGCCATACTGGTCACAGTGCTGGGTGAGATCCCGCATCGAAAAAAAGCTCTTGCTGTTATTTATAAAACCATGAAGTCCGGGGGTATACTTTCCATTACTGAAGTCATCCCTGATCCTCACTATCAAAGCCGAAAGAAAGTACGGGAACTGGCCGAGTCTGTTGGATTCCGGCTGAAAGCTTCTTACGGCACCTGGCTTGCTTTTACCATGAATTTTATTAAATAATGATCTGGTCTTCACACTTGCATAATATATTGTATATTATTCTTGACCGGAATGGCTTTGAAGGATAATGTACGCCTGGCAGGAATTGAACCTGCGGCCCCAAGTTTAGGAAACTTGTGCTCTATCCGACTGAGCTACAGGCGCTATTCTATTTTCTCTCAAGATGTGAGATCTTTCTTTTATTCTGGACCTGTCTGTTTGTTTCACTGATGTTATTCACCATTATCTTATTTCCCCGCAACTCTATCTTGTTGAGCTTCTGGAAATTATTCAGTACTTTAATGACTTCATTCGGTGAAATTGCACACATATTGGCGATCTCCTCAGGAGATGCCTTGATCTCAACGGACATCCGTTCATCAGTATGGATGCCCTGCTTTTCAGCCAGCAGCAGAAATACATCAGCTACACGGTAATCATTCCCTTCCAGGGTCAGGACCATAAGCTGTCTCTTTGCATCATATATCCGTTTGCAGAATATCTTCAAAAGCT
>JAHITG010000520.1 GCA_018817865.1 Spirochaetota bacterium | reverse complement strand
TACAACATTTTGCTTCTTTTCATCATCGTAGCGGTAATCATATTCATCAATTACCGATCGCACAAAATGAAGTCCCATTCCGCTGAAATTTTTTAATACATAATCCTCATCATATTCGGCTGGTGGAGAATACTTTGCACCGTCATCATATATCCTGGCAATGACTTTTTTATTTTTAATAATAAATTCAATACGAATATGGAATAGATCCTTTTTTTTAGGAACACCATGCCTGATCACATTTGTAAGGATCTCTTCAACGGCTAATACAAAATTATATGTAGTACAGTCATCCCTGACTCCGCCTGCCCCGGCTTCCAGCATCACAGCTTCGCTCAGAACCTGCACAGGATAAAGAAGATTTATACTGGGAATCAAATTAATAGTAATGATTTTTTCCATAAATAATGATCCTTATTTAACCCGAAGTAACTGTCTTGACAGCTTTTTCAATACTCTCTTCGATCTTAAAGAACTGTTCCAGTTTAGTAAGCTTAATAACATTTAAGACACTGGGTTGAAGTGCAGCGATGATAAATTTATAGCCACTACTCTCTATTTCCTGCATGAATCGAAACATTTCACCGATCCCGGTGGAGGATATATACTCCAGCTCATTCAGATCAAAGATCAAATGTTTATTCTTGGAAAGCTCACTGCATGTGTCCGTAAATTTCTTAATGACCGTCGTATCAAGCTTTCCGGAGACATGGACTACATTATAAAGCTGATCTTTATCTACTTTTATATTAAGGGTACTGATTAACATATTCCCTCCCTATAATTTAATTTAACTGCTTAACTGCTTCATCCTCTGTCTGATAGATCAAAAATTTATCATACAACTTTGTCAGTTCAATGATCTTTTTTACTGACGGATTCAACCCAAATAACATAAATTTCTTATTGTTCTCCCTGGCAACCTTATCCAGATTAAAAAGTGCCCCCACACCTGAAGATGACATATAATTCACATGAGTAAAATCCATTATCATATTCGCTTTTTCTACTTTTTGCTTAAAAAAGCCGAGAAAATCCGAATAAATATCAGTCTTAATATCTCCATTTAATCTAAAAATAACTCCATTATCTTTCTCCACAACTTCGATCGATAATCCCTTTAATTCCATCTTAACCTCCTTTATATTCAATAATTATAAAAGTCATATCATCATGCTGAGCCGCATCCCCCATGAACTTCCGGACCTGCTTGATCACGTTACTTACTATTTTATCGGCACTTGATGTACTATTTTGTTTGATCAGTTCTTTTAACCTTTTATCACCAAACTGCTCCTGTTTATCATTCTCCGCTTCTGTAATCCCGTCTGTATTTAAAATGATCAGATCGCCTTTTTCAAGTTTAAACGCATAATTCTTGTAAACCGTATCCCCCATCATACCAATAGGTAATTCTCCGTTCTCCTTGATCATATATGTACCGGCACTCTTTCGATATACTAAAAGAGGAAGGTGCCCGGCATTGGTGAAAATAAGTTTACCGGTTTTCCTTTCGATAATTATAAAAAAAAGAGTAGCATACTGCTCCCCTTTAAAATCCATCCATATTCTCTTATTTATTATATCAACCAGTTCTGCAGTAGAGTTCAAGATACCGCCCTTATAAGTATGAAGCAAAGCCCTGATGGTAACCATTACTAAAGAGGCAGGCATTCCTTTTCCAAAAACATCACTTACTAATACGCCAAGATGGTCCTTTCCTATCTCAAAATAGTCATAATAATCACCGCCGACCCCAAATACAGTACGAAAGTATTTTGCTACATTTATACTTTTAAGTACCAGATCCTCCTGGGGGACAAGTGAGGATTGGATCTTTTTTGCCATAGCAAACAGGTTTTTCTCGACCTCTCGTTCTACCTGCAGTTTCTGATACTCTTTCATTTCTTTAGCCATTTTATTGAATTCATCTGCTAAATAGCCAAGCTCGTCCCGGCTCCGGATCTTAATTCTGAAATTCAGGTCACCTGATCCGAAAGCCCTTAAGCCATCGACCAGTGCCTTTACGGGTTTAGTTGTAATACTGGCTAAGAATATTGAACCTAATACACCCAGGGCCAAAGTTCCGATTATAACAAGTATCGAGGTCAATATTATATTTCTTTTTACTATTAAAAGATTATGAAAAATACTGGCTGTAGAATAAGCTATCCGGGCTACTCCTACTTTCTTGTCTCTGAACATGATGGGACTGCTGATCTCATAGCTTGGGGCCAGGTCATTATGTTTAAACTCAGGCTGTATTATAACTTTATCCGATTTAAGAGCTGTGATACTTAATTTATCCGTCAGCTTCCGGCCTATCTGATCCACTCCTTTGGAATGGCCTAAAACATAATTTTTTTTATCTGTTACAATAATGTACTCAACATCTTCAAATCCGGACACTTTTTCTATTGTATTAACCAGTAAAAGATCATCAAATGAAACAATAGCATCGCTGGCAGTAGAAGAAAGATATTCTATCGAAAGGTTCATATTCCGGACCATCTGCTGAGCTGACTGTTTCTCCTCTCTTTTTGTAATGGTCATTGTCAATACTGAAGCAATAATGGAAACAACAAGAATGATCAAAAGAATTACAAAAACACTCAGCTTTATCTTCAGCCCAAATTTGATCTTTTCCTGCTGAACGGATCGAGATGCAGAATCCTTATATATCACTTTTGGTTGTTCTTCTGGCATCCTTTATCTCCATAGATGTTGTTTTATGAATATCATTTCATTATCAATTAAAATAATATCCTTTTTCAAATCAATGTCAACAAAATATATTTTTTACTGATGTGTGCATAAAAACAGCTCCGCGGCTCTACTTAAATAACAACCATTTCAGGAGATGAGGAAGATCCTCTCGATCAATACTCTCCCGGTTGTTTATTATTGTTCCGCTCAATGTTTTTTGATCAGCAGTAAAAATAATGACAGGATCACCCTCTGAGAGTACAATAAGATCCACTTTAAAATACTCATACTCCTTTTTGAGCCCTTTGTAAGATCTGCTCTTCAATATCTGAAATACCGGAAATCGCTCCTTTATAGCCTTGGTCTTATATAGATTTAATGCCGGTGTCCAGATATAAACAGCCTGCTGGTTTTTCTTATCAGGGTCCTGAAAAGAGACAAACAGATCAAACTGAATTCGCTTGATCTTCAGATCATCCGTGTCAATATTCTCTATCTTTATATTCTCAGGTACACCGATTATATTCTTCGTTACTGCCTGAGATATGCTCTTTGTTATTATTAAATAATTTTTATCAAGATATTCACTCAAACTCATGTTTACCTGATAGGATGTAAATTCCTTCTCTTTCAATTCCTTCTCTTTCAATTCCTTCTCTTTCAATTCCTTCTCTTTCAATTCCTTCTCTTTCAATTCCTTCTCTTTCAATTCCTTCTCTTTCAATTCCTTCTCTTTCAATT
>JAHITG010000048.1 GCA_018817865.1 Spirochaetota bacterium | reverse complement strand
AGGGTCTCCATCAGCAGTTCTTTTTCAGAATTATACGCATTCTCCTCTATGATCCACGCATTTTTCATTTGAACCTCATACTACTCTTTTAATTATTTTCTTCACTGTCTCGTAACACCATCAAACAATTTTATTTTTATCCTCTTTTGATCTGCTACACAACAACTGTTTCAATAAAAAGTTTTTTAATTTTTGCAAGATCTATTTCGGAAAGGTCCCGGACAATAAGGTCTGCTCCGGATAAATTTTCCAGTTTACCAATACCAACAGCTCTCATACCGGCGCTCCCGGCTGCCTGAATACCGGAAGCGGCATCCTCAAATACAATTATCCTCTCAGGTTTGATATTCAGTTTCGCTGCAGCTTTAAGAAACAGTTCGGGATCCGGTTTTGCTTTGATCACCTCATTTCCGTCAACAACGGCATCAAAATATTCTGCCAGATTTAATTTTTCAAGTACAGTACCTGCGTTTCTGCTGGAGGAAGCCAGGGCCTGTTTGAAATCCGGAACAGATCTGATCTCCTCCAGTAACCGCAGAGAACCGGGGAGGATATCCTCCCTGTTTATTTCTTGTATATACTCCAGATAGAATTGATTCTTAATATCCGACCATTCCCGGATCCGGGACTCGGAAGGAGTATATCCAAGAAGAGCTATTAAAGAATCCCTGCGGCTCAGGCCTTTTAACGCTTCATTCTTTTTTTCATTAAATTCGACCTTCAGGTGTTCGGCCAGCCTCTTCCATCCGCGATAATGATATTTCGCCGTATCAACGATCACACCGTCCAGATCAAAAATTACACCCTTCATTTTAATTCTCTCCTTTAAACTTAAAAAACTTTATTAGACAAATATTCTTTTATATTATTTTAAAACCTTATTCACTTCATCATCTATCTTCTTTGTCACGGTATCAGCAGTTGCCTTGCCGAGCCAGAACAGGTCAAGCTGAGTCCTCCAGATATCCTCCAGCTGATTAAACCTGGGAGTTTGGGCTTTCAGGTGCCCCACTTTTATCATATCAAGAAAAGCCTTCTGGTTATCCGGCGGGGGAGAGAGAAAGACATCGGAATTTGCAATAGATTTTAAAGCCGGTACTGAGAACCCATCTGAAACAAGTGCTTTCTGACCTTCACGGCTTGCCAGATATTTGATCAGTTTCCATGCTGCCTCAGGGTGCTTTGATCCCTTGGGAATAGAATAGCATGAACCATAAGCCAGCCCTGCAGTCTTCACCCCTTTCGGCAGAATCTGGACATCCCATTTGAAACTGCTGATCGTCCTGTAATTCGGGACCATCCAGTGGCCGTCCATGGTCATGGCTACATACCCTGAGGTGAACATCTCATACGTGGTCCTGTACTGCTGCTGGACCGGAGGCGGAGCAATCTTGTGCTTAAAAGCAAGGTCCCTGCAGAACATCAGGGCAGTCTTAACAGCGGGGGTGCTGAATGTAGATCTTTTCGGATTTAATACATCGTCTACAACATCTCCTCCGCTTTGATAGATCGCTATATCCCATGAATAATGGGTCAATCCGTACTGATCAGGCGTTCCATCATTGTTTTTATCGATGGTCAGTTTCTTTCCCATCCTGACCATATCATCCCATGTCCATCCGGGTTTCGGATAAGCAATGCCGGCTTTATCAAAAGCATCTTTGTTGTAGTAAAGGCATATAATGGCCAGGTCATTCGGCAATCCGAACAGCTTCTCCTTATATTTAGACATATTCAATGCAACAGGATAAAAATCATTCAGATTAATATCCTTATCCTTTGCTACCAGCTCATCGATCGACATCAGATTATCCTTTTCCACAAAAGACGGAAGACGGGTTGATTCCATAAAGATCACATCCGGGGCTGCCCCGGCAGCTGACATAGTTAATAATTTTGACCAGTACTCCATATAGGGTACATTTTCGATCTTAACAATAATATCAGGATTCTTCTCCATAAAATCATTAATTACCTTTTTCCATATAATAAGCTGATCCGTGGTTGCACGTGCGTAATAAGTAATATTTACAGTATTTTCCGCTTTCTCCTTCTTCACACAGGAGACCAGAAGAGTGATCAAGACCATTAATAGTATAATTTTTTGCATAACCTTCATACAAAACCTCCTTTAATATTAAAAATAACTTCT
>JAHITG010000519.1 GCA_018817865.1 Spirochaetota bacterium | reverse complement strand
TTACTTCTCGGTTCATAACCGCATAGACCTATCCAGCTTGAACCGAAAAAAACTCTATCCCATGAATTACCAAAATCATCACTCCTGTAAAGAGTATTTGTATTAATTGCAAAACTTCCGATCACAGCCCAATCATATATTCTACATGAACTATCTTGAAATATAAACCCTCCCCCGCTCCATGTATTTGTCGTAAGAATATTTGTCCATGAAGACCCATAATTTGAACTTATCCTTACACCGCCACCGTCATTTCCATTAACACCACCATATAAATTAGTATCGCAAGCTTCTATCATAGTAACAATCTGGCCACCACCCGTATTAATCCAATTTGTACCATGATCAGTACTCCTGTAAGTACATCCACCCGGTCCCATAACAGTAGTTGTATATAACAGATCACCTTGCGAATTCTGAAGCAGAACAACAGGTAACGTACTAAAAGCAAGAGATCCCGTATTGGTCCAAAATCCCGTTGGCGCAAGCCGTAACTGCCCCTGAAAGATTTCTACAATTTTATTATCATAAGTAATATTGTTATCACTATTAAAATCAAAGGTGATCTCTGCAGACCTCAAGTTCTGTGCTCCGGTAAAAAGCAGGCAACCAAAAGTAAAAACTATAACCATATACTTTTTCATGATCAATCCTTTGATTATATATTAATAGAATAAAAATTAAATTTCAATTATTTAATTTCTCTTTTTCTCCCCTGGTAACGATGTGTTGGCGCATATACACTTTTCCAATATAAATCCTTTGACCTTTTACTTTGAAAAGTTATATTTCGACTGTTCATGAAAGATGAAAAATTAAAAGAATTATTCATATACACAGATCTTGTTGTATTAAAAAAGATCGAAATGATCCTTTCCGAAAAGCAGATACGATTCATGGTACGATCTTATGAAGATGCCGCTTATGACGGGCTCTTCACACTTGCCAAAGGAAAGGGAAAGATCCTTGTATTCGAGAAAGATCACAGCATGGCTGAATCCCTGTTAATAGAAGAGAATATCCTTTGATAGAGAATATTTTTTCAATAAAAACCCGGTATGCTTTCTATATCGATGTACTGGAATTCCTCATCCTGTTCGGGATACTCTTCCTTGCCCTCCATTATATCAATAAACTGGTCAAATTACCCAGGCTGGTGCTCTTCCTGATAACAGTTGATCTTTTTTTAATATTCCCCCGACCTACCATCGAAACACTGAAATTTATAATCAGAGCCATTTTTTATATTATTATTCAGTCTATACTGATTATTATTAACTTGCTTAAATTCTCACGGGTTGAACTGATCATTATTCTAAATCTGATCCTTCTCGGTATCTTTGCCTTTAAATTTCTGCAAAAAAAGAAGAAAGAAAAACTAAAACATTAAGTGATCCTTTTTTGATAACCGGGATTGTTTGATTTGATGTTCTCTTCCAGGCTCTGCATTTCCATCATCAACTGCTGATAAACAGCTTTGGATTCCGCAAGGGATCTTTCATCTTCTTTGTCAGTGAACATCTTCAGTATTTTGATCAATTTTTCGATCTTTTCAGAAGAGCCTTCTTCCGGGTATTTCTTTTTAATATAGGTGTAAAGGATATCCATGCTGTTTACATTAAACTTTGCTTCTATGGTCTTTAAATTCTTTTCGCTTTCAAGAAGGTCTTTTGCAGCATCCTCAGGGGATTTTAATTTGCTCTTTTCCGCCTTTGTGAACTCAGCCAGGATGTCCCCGGCACGTTCGGCATACTTTTTAATATCATCTTCCATGGGGCCCCTCCCTTTATATGGAATATATGCCAATAATACTAAACTTTTGCGGAATGTCAAATTAATTTCTTGAAAAACAGGGTTTGGTCTTGGGATTATATATAATTTGGGGTCAGACCTTGAAAAAGTTTAAACTCGGGGGTCAAACCTTGAAATGTGAAAATTGAGAAGCAATTTTCACATTTCAAGGTTTGACCCCAAATCCATATATTCTCAAGGTCTGACCCCCGAGATAAAACATTTTCAAGACCAACCCCTGTTTTTCAAAGAAATAAATTGACTTTTAACCGTAAAAAGATATAATTTATACTCAATTATGAAAGGATATCAGAATTATTATAAAAAAAAGAACAAAAAACTGAGGTATCTTTTACTGGGGATAGTTATTCTTTTTGCCGGATACCTGATTATAAAGAGCATCAAAGTTCTCCCCTTTTTCAGCATGAAAAAGGAAAAGTATACATACATCGAGAATGAGATCTATAAATTCGATAAAGAACAGGACAGGATAAAAAAAAAAGTTATACTCAGCAAGATCAATCAGTCTCTAAACAAACTGATCAAAGATGAGGATAACATCGAAGACGGCACTCTTTCCTACCTGGCCGGGAGCGTCAATTACAGGAAAGGACTGCTTGAATACAACAAGGACCTGCGGAATATGTACCTGGACAAGGCCATCTATTACTTCAGAATGGCTTTAGCGCTTTTAAAGAAAAAAGAGCATATCGGCCGGCTCCATTATGAACTGGGGAAATGTTACTTTTATAAGGGAGAGTATTACTATTATGAGAGTCTGATGGAATTGCAGCAGGCTCAGAAAAAAGGATATCGTAATAAAAATATAGAAAAGATAATTGCTGTTATTAAATTAAAAAAGGATGATGTTCCGAATATCAATGATTTGATAATGCAGTTTAAAGACAGCAAAGAAGGAGAAGTGGAAAGTTTTTTTTATGACGCATTAACGTATAAAAATAATAAAGATTACAAAAAGGCAACAGAAAATTTTCTGAAGGTAGAAGATTTTTTTTTAAAAAAAGGAGTTGAAACTGTAGAAAAAAGATATATTATTTTCAAAGCTCTCTTTAATTTGGGATGGCTTTATTATAATGATAAAGAATATACTTCCTCTGAAGAGTATTATAAAAAATCCCTGGAATATGAAGAGAAAAATGCAGATGTTTATTATTGGCTGGGAAAAGTATATCTGGCAAAAAAAAATAAAAAAGAAGCGAAAAACATGTTTCAGGAAGCCCTGAAGTATAAACCTGATCATCAATTTGCCAAAATAAAATTAAAACAATTAAGGAGAGGTAGATAAAATGTTATTTCTTGACAAACTATACGGCTTATTTTCTAATGACCTTGGGATCGATCTTGGAACTGCAAATACACTGGTACATGTCCGTGGAGAAGGTATCGTATTAAGCGAACCATCCGTTGTAGCTATTCAGAGCGGAACCAATAAAGTTCTTGCCGTAGGACAGGAAGCAAAAAAGATGCTGGGGAAAACACCCGGTGATATAAAAGCAATAAGGCCGATGAGGGACGGAGTTATTGCTGATTTTGAGATCGTGGAAAAAATGATCCGATATTTCATAGAGAAAGTACACAACCGGAGAACATTCGTCCGGCCCAGAGTTGTTATCGGAGTTCCGGGCAGTATTACGGAAGTGGAGAAACGAGCAGTCAGAGAATCTGTAGAACAGGCCGGTGCCCGCGAAATATTTCTCATCGAGGAAGCACTTGCCGCTGCCATCGGGGCAAATATCCCGATCCAGGAACCGTCCGGAAGCATGATCATCGATATAGGAGGAGGCACAACAGAAATTGCCGTTATCTCTTTGGGTGGTATTGTTTCCAGCAAATCGATCAGGGTAGCCGGAGATGAATTTGATGAAGCCCTGATCAACTATCTCAGGAAGAAACATAATCTGGTGATCGGAGAGACATCCGCAGAACAGATAAAGATCCAGATAGGTAATGTCTATCCGTCAAAAAACGATAAAAAAACGAAGATGAATGTTCGAGGCAGAGATGCTGTGACAGGATTACCCAAGACTATTGTTTTAGATGCTATTGAAGCCAGGAAAGCATTTCAGGAACCTGTTAATTCCGTTGTGGAAGCTATTAAATCCACACTGGATGAGACACCCCCTGAATTGTCTGCTGATATCTGTGATAAAGGGATCGTACTTTCTGGTGGCGGATCACTATTAAAAGGACTGGATATTTACTTATCCAAGATCACAAATGTACCGGTTATTCTTGCAGAAAATCCTTTAATAACAGTAGCGCTCGGAACAGGGAAATTTCTGGACGAAATAAAGTTTATTAACCAGAAAATTTATAAATCTGAAATCCGATAAGAATGTTAAACATTTTTTTTTACCATAATAGAAAGTATTTGCTTCTTGGACTTTATCTGCTGCTTTCCATCTCTTTTATGATCTCAAAAAGTGACAAGATCAACCTGAACATTAAATCCTATATCAACACGGTCATCTCTCCTTTCCGGATCGTTATTGATTCATTGACAAAAACCGTTGATAATTTCTGGATCAGCATTGCTGAACTGAACATTTTGAAAAAAGAGCTGACCATAACCAAGCACCAGCTTGAAAAATTAAAAGGTGCCAGTATTGAGATCCATGAACTGAAAAGGGAGAATGCCCACCTCCGCACAACACTGGATATAAAGACAAAGATAGAGTATACGACCGTATACGCTGAAATAATCGCACGGGATCCTTCAAATTATTCTTCTGTTTTCATCATTAATAAAGGAAAACAGCACGGAATTAAACGGAATATGCCGGTGGTCACCTATCAGCATGGTATCGAAGGGGTAGTTGGTAAAGTGATCGAAGTCTCTAAAGCCTCATCCAAGATCCTCCCGATCACTGAAATCGGCAGTTATATAGGAAGTATGCTTTCCGCCCTCCGTTATACCGGGCTTATCAGAGGCCAGGGAAGGGTTGAAGAGTATCTGCTTTTTGACTATATTGACAAAGAGGCTGTCC